>NZ_LGDB01000117.1:0-370 GCF_001279655.1 Streptomyces sp. WM6372
CCTCCTCGACGAGACCGACCTGTGGCCCGACAAGAAGTTCGTGATCACGAACGTCATCGTGTCGCAGAAGTTCCTCAAGGAGCACCCGGACGTCGTCGAAGCCGTGCTCAAGGGCACGGTCAAGACCAACGACTGGATCAACGCCAACCCCGACAAGGCGAAGGCCTCCGCCAACGCGAAGCTGGAGGCCGACGGCGGAAAGCCGCTCGACGCGAAGGTGATCGACCCGGCGTGGAAGAGCATCCTCGTCACCGACGACCCGCTGGCCACCACGCTGAAGACCGAGTCCGACTGGGCGGTCAAGGCCAAGCTCATCGAGCAGCCCGACCTCGCCGGCATCTACGACCTGACGCTCCTGAACAAGGTCCTC
>NZ_LGDB01000118.1:0-362 GCF_001279655.1 Streptomyces sp. WM6372
GACCTGCGTCCCCGACAAACTCGCCACACCCACATGCGAAACCACCACACCCTTCGGCCGCCCCGTCGAACCCGACGTATAAACCACATACGCCGGATGCGCCGGCAACACCGAAGACAGACGATCCGCATCCACGAGGTCCGCCTCGCCGAGCGCCGCGACAGCCTCCTGAACCAGAGGGGCATCAAGCAGCAGGTGCCGTGCAGAGCTCTGCTGGGGCAGCAGGGCCGCTGTGGCCGCGTCCGTCAGGACCAGCACGGGTCCGGCGTCCGCGAGCATGTACGCGATCCGGTCCACGGGGTACTCCGGATCCACCGGCACATAACCCGAACCGCTCTTCAACACCGCGAGCAACGCCACGA
>NZ_LGDB01000119.1:0-362 GCF_001279655.1 Streptomyces sp. WM6372
GACCTGCGTCCCCGACAAACTCGCCACACCCACATGCGAAACCACCACACCCTTCGGCCGCCCCGTCGAACCCGACGTATAAACCACATACGCCGGATGAGCCGGCAACACCGAAGACAGACGGTCGTGGTCGGACAGGTCTCCGCCGTCCCGGGCCGCCACGGCACGCCGGACCCCCGGCTCATCGAGCAGCAGGCGCGGCACGGTGCCGTCCTGGGGCAGCACGGGCACGGTGTCCGCATCGGTGATCACCAGTACCGGTTCGGCGTCCGCGAGCATGTACGCGATCCGGTCCACGGGGTACTCCGGATCCACCGGCACATAACCCGAACCGCTCTTCAACACCGCGAGCAACGCCACGA
>NZ_LGDB01000120.1:0-358 GCF_001279655.1 Streptomyces sp. WM6372
GAAGGTGACGAACCTGGACAACGGCCAGGCAACCACCGTCACGGTCAACGGCCCCTCCGGCAGCTGCGTCCTCCTCAACAACACCGCCTTCGACAAGGTACGGGAACCCGGCAAGAACCTGATCCGCCGGGCCCGCATCGAACGCGTGGGTGGCGGCAACGCACCGGCCGGCGCGACGGGGACCTCCGGTGCGGCGGGTGGACAGGCGCCGCCGGCCACCGGGGAGGTCGTGTGTCAGGGGTCGACGGTCACGTTGTCGGGTGAAGCGGGACCGCCGGCGGCGACCAGCGGAACGTTCCCGACGGGAACGAAGCTGAAGGTGACGAACCTGGACAACGGCCAGGCAACCACCGTCACG
>NZ_LGDB01000121.1:0-350 GCF_001279655.1 Streptomyces sp. WM6372
GCCCCCCCCTCCTGGGCCCCCCCCACCCCCGCCCCCCCCGAATACCCCCCCAGCATCCAACCCGCCACCACCCAACCCCACACCACCCTCCTCGAAATCGGCCCCGGCCAAACCCTCACCAGCCTCGCCCGCCGCATCCTCACCCAAACCAACACCCACACCCACACCCACACCTCACTCCCCCACAAACGCGACCCCCGCACCCCCACCGAAACCATCCAACGCACCCTCGCCAACCTCTGGCTCACCGGCACCACAACACCCCACTGGCCCACCTACCACAACCACCAACAACGCCACCGCATCCCCCTCCCCACCTACCCCTTCCAACACAAGCACTACTGGCTGGA
>NZ_LGDB01000122.1:0-348 GCF_001279655.1 Streptomyces sp. WM6372
CCTGGTGCCAAGGCATCCACCGTGCGCCCTTAAAAACTTGGCCACAGATGCTCGCGTCCACTGTGTAGTTCTCAAACAACGACCAGCCACCCATCACCCTGCCCTCACAAGGAGAACAAGTTCACTGGGGCCGGCACTGAAGACATGACCTTACGGCCGTACCTTCAGGACCCAACAACGTGCCAAGCACGACCATTCAAGATCTCGTCACTTTCCACGCCGAAGCAGTACTTGTGAAGGACTCTCATGACCGTGCCAACTAATCAACGTTCCACCCATGAGCTGACCGTGCAGAACGTTTGTCTGCAATCGGTACTGTGCTCCTTAGAAAGGAGGTGATCCAGCCGC
>NZ_LGDB01000123.1:0-348 GCF_001279655.1 Streptomyces sp. WM6372
AGGACCACCACGCCGACCACCGTGACCAGGCCGCGCGAGGCGCGTGGGGTGCGGCGGGGCGGGGCGCCGTCCGAGGGGGACTCCGGGAGGCGGGGGGGCGTCTGGCCGGGGCCCCCGACCCCCCCCTACCCCCTGCCCCCGGCGCCCCCGCCCACCGCGGCTGGGGCGGGCGCGGCGCCCCGGCCAAGCCCCGCCCCCGCCCCCCGGAGCCCCCCCCGGGGGGCCCCCCCCCCCGCCGCACCCCACGCGCCTCGCGCGGCCTGGTCACGGTGGTCGGCGTGGTGGTCCTCCTGATCGCGGCGATCGCATTCGCCAACCAATCCGGAGACACCCCCACCACCCCCACGT
>NZ_LGDB01000124.1:0-347 GCF_001279655.1 Streptomyces sp. WM6372
GTAGACGATCGCGTTGTAGACGTTGCGGCGGTGGGGCGGGGGGAAATCCCCCGTGATTGCGGGGGGGGCGGGCACCAGGGGGCCCACCCCCAGACCGGTGAAGAGGCGCAGGAGGCCGGGGCAGCTCATCAGACAGAGCAGCACCGTGGGCAGGGCGGAACGGGGGCACCCCGAGGCGGGGCAGCCGACCCCCGTGGCGCGGGAGGCCCCAGCCCACCGCCCCCGGGATGATCGCGGAGTTCGCACCCCCCCACCGCCGCAACGTCTACAACGCGATCGTCTACAGCGGCGTCCCCGTCGGCGGTGTCCTCGCCGCGGTCATGGCCCTCCTCACGTCCGGCGGGGAC
>NZ_LGDB01000125.1:0-346 GCF_001279655.1 Streptomyces sp. WM6372
GTACCCGGCGAGGAGCGTATCCAGGACCGTACGGGCCTGGACGGCTCGGGCTCGGGGTGCTCGACCATGCCCTGATTTTGCCCCGTACGGCGGTGCCCCCCCCGGCCTGTGGGCCGGGGGGGGCACCGGGGGGAAAACCGGGACGGCCGGGGCCCACTCCTCCCCCCCCCGGGGGGGGGGGGAGTGGCCCCCGCCCGTCCCGGCTTCCCCCCGGGTCCCCCCCCCGCCCCACGGGCGGGGGGGGCCCCCGCCGTACGGGGCAAAATCAGGGCATGGTCGAGCACCCCGAGCCCGAGCCGTCCAGGCCCGTACGGTCCTGGATACGCTCCTCGCCGGGTACGCACAT
>NZ_LGDB01000126.1:0-346 GCF_001279655.1 Streptomyces sp. WM6372
GCGGCTGGATCACCTCCTTTCTAAGGAGCACAGTACCGATTGCAGACAAACGTTCTGCACGGTCAGCTCATGGGTGGAACGTTGATTAGTTGGCACGGTTTTCCGGATGGATCACGAGTACTGCTTCGGCGTGGAAAGTGAGTCACTGATGGAGGATCGTGCTTGGCACGTTGTTGGGTCCTGAAGGTACGGCCGTAAGGTCATGTCTTCAGTGCCGGCCCCAGTGAACTCGCCAGCTTGTCTGGTGGGGTGATGGGTGGCTGGTCGTTGTTTGAGAACTACACAGTGGACGCGAGCATCTGTGGCCAAGTTTTTAAGGGCGCACGGTGGATGCCTTGGCACCAGG
>NZ_LGDB01000127.1:0-155700 GCF_001279655.1 Streptomyces sp. WM6372
GAAGCGACGCGACCGCAGGGAGCGCCCTTGACGGACCGACCCGACACGGAAGGACAGTGGACTGACGGGACGCCCCCGGACACACCACCGACCCCGCACCAGGGGATCCCGCCCCCAACACCCCGGCCGACCTCACCCGCCCCCGAACGAGGGTGCCCGCCCCCACACCCCGGCCGACATCTCCGTACGACGCCTCCCCTCAAGACCCCTCCAGCCTGCCCACCCTCCCCTTCTCGCCCGCCGCCCAGCAGCCGCCGTCGCGTGCGCAGTCGACCGTGTCGAACGAGCCCTCGGCCAGTGCCCTCCACGTCCTGCCCCCATCCGTCGTCACGTCCGTGCCCGTCGGGCCCACCGCCAGGGCCGCGGTGCGCAGGTGCGGGAGCCAGGCCGCGCCCGAGCGGTAGGCGGGTGGCGGGGTCGAAGCCGGGCGCCAGGTGCGGCCCGCGTCCGCCGATACCGCGGCCGCCTGCGGGGAGGCTTCGCCGGTGCGGTAGTCGCCGCCGACCGCGAGGCCCGTCGTACGGTCGCGGAAGGCCAGGGCGAAGACCCCCTTGGCCGGGTCGCCCGCCGGGATGCCCGACTCGGCGACCTTCCAGGTGCGGCCGCGGTCCTGCGAGTGCAGGATCCGGGCGACCGCGCCGCCGCCCGTGGCCAGCCAGACGTCGCGCGACCCGGCGTTCACCAGGCACTGGCCACTGGCCGCGAAGCCCGCCTCGCCCGGCAGGGCCTCCGGCATGCCCGTGCTCGGCAGCACCGCCCAGTTGCGGCCGCCGTCGTCCGTCGACAGGATCCGCAACTTGCCGTCCACCGGGTCGCTCATGGCCAGCCCGTGGCGGGAGTCGAAGAAGGTGAGGCAGTCGTAGAAGGCCCGCGGGTCGGGGTTGCGGAAGGCCTCGGTCCAGGTGGCCCCGCCGTCCTCGGTGCGCAGCACCCGCGAAGCCTCGCCCTCCCCGATGGACAGGGCCACCGCGCGCCGCGCGTCGAAAGCCTCGATGTCGCGCAGCTCCAGGCCCTCGGCGACCGCGCCCGGCGGTGAGACGTCACGCCAGCTGCGGCCGCCGTCCACCGTGCGCAGCACCGTGCCCTTGGAGCCGGCCACCCAGGCCGTGGAGCGGCTGACCGCCGCCAGCCCGCGGAACCGGGCGTCCTTGCCGGTGTCCTTCAGCGCCCAGCCCGCGCGCCCCTCCCCTAACCCCTGGACGTCGCCCAGGTCCTGCGCGTGTGCCGGGGCGGCCAGCAGACCCACCGCCAGAGCCGCCGCGCACATGCCAACTCCCAGAAGTCTCATGGCGCCGGAAGCTAATGCACACCGGATTCGGCGTCCAGGGTGCGTCCGTGCCGCCGCGTTCCTACGCTGAGGCCATGCCATCCAAGGAACCCAAGGCCTACGACGGCAAGCGCGTCACCGTCACCTACGACACCGGGCGGTGCCTGCACGCCGCCGAATGCGTGCGCGGGCTCCCCGAGGTGTTCGACTCGGGGAAGCGTCCGTGGGTACAGCCGGACGGCGCCGAGCCGGAGCGGGTCGCCGAGGTGATCCGCCGGTGCCCCTCGGGTGCGCTCCAGTACCGGCTCGCCGACGACGAGCCGGCCGAGGAGCCGGACCGGCCGACCACGGTCGTGCGGTCGCCCGCCGGCCAGCTCGTGATGCGCGGCGATCTGCGCGTGACGACCCCCGAAGGGACCGTCCGACGGGAGACCAGGGCGATGCTTTGCGCCTGTGGAGTGAGCGGGAACCAGCCGTTCTGTGACCACTCCGGGGCCTGCGGCAGCGACTGAGGCCCCTTCACCCGCACCCCTCCACCCGTCACTCTGTGCGATCAAACGGACGCGATCCAGCCAATCGGTGACACAGCTCACGTCAGTTCGCATGCACGGATTTGCCGATTCCGGCGTCTATCCGGTTGCCGGGCTTCACCCCACGCCCGGCAGCAGATCCGCCGCAAGGGAGCGAGCCTTGATCACTGTTATCGAGCAGGCCGTGCAGGCCCGTCTGGTCGCCACCGCCCCGAAGGTCGAGACCGTACCCGTCACGCTCTGCTACGACCGTGCCGATCCCTTCGCCGTGCGCATGGCCTTCCCCGCTCCCGCCACGCTGGAGGGCATCGAGGTTTCGTGGACGTTCGCCCGCGAGCTCCTCGAATCGGGGCTGGACCGCCCGACCGGCTGCGGCGACGTGCGGGTGCGGCCGTACGACATCGACCGGACCACGATCGAGTTCCACGCGCCCGAGGGCGTCGCGATCGTGCTGATGCTGACCGCCGAGCTGCACCGGTTCCTGGAGCGGGCCGCGGCGATCGTGCCGCCGGGTCTGGAGCACCTGTACCTCGACATGGACCACAGCCTGGCCGAGCTGATGCGCGACCCGCACTGAGACTCGTCCTCGCCCCCTCCCGCGGTTAATCGTTTGCGGGCGGCTCCGGCCGCCCGTAGCTTCGTCGACGCCCCACTGCCGTCGAAACGGAGCAGGACATTGCTCTTCTGAGGTCCGAGACACCGACCGGTCCCACCGATCCCACCGATCCGCCACCGGATCCCACCGTCGGCTGTCTCCCCGCGTTGCACGTACCACTCACGCAACCTGGAGGCCTCCATGAGCCATGCCCCTGCATTCATCACCTGCTCCGCCCTGTCCTTCGACTGGCCCGACGGCACGCCCGTCTTCGAGGACTTCCAGCTGGCCGTCGGCCCGGGCCGTACCGGCCTGATCGGCCTCAACGGCTGCGGGAAGTCCACCCTGCTGAAGCTCATCGCCGGTGAACTGACACCGTCCGAGGGCCAGTTGTCCCTGGCCGGCACCGTCGGCTACCTGCCGCAGGGCGTCACCCTCGACACCGCCCTGCGCGTGGACGAGGCGCTCGGCATCCACACCGTCCGTACCGCCCTGCACGCCATCGAGGCGGGCGAGGCCACCGAGGCGAACTTCGCCGCGGTCGGCGACGACTGGGACGTCGAGGAGCGGGCCCTGGCCACGCTCGACCAGCTCGGGCTCGCCCGGATCGGCCTGGACCGTACGGTCGGTGAACTGTCGGGCGGGGAATGCGTGTTGCTGCGCCTGGCGGCCCTGCTGATCGCCCGCCCCGACGTCCTGCTGCTGGACGAGCCGACGAACAACCTGGACCTGCGGGCCCGGCGCCGCCTGTACGCGGCGGTCGAGTCCTGGTCCGGGGTGCTGCTCCTGGTCAGCCACGACCGGGAGCTGCTGGAGCGGGTCGACCAGATCGCCGACCTGCACGGCGGCGAAGTCCGCTGGTACGGAGGGAACTTCACGGCGTACGAGGAGCAGCTCGCCGCCGAGCAGGACGCGGCCGAGCGGATGGTCCGGGTCGCGGAGGCCGACGTACAGCGGCAGAGGCGGGAACTGTCGGACGCCCACCTCACGTTGGCGCGGCGCAAGCGGTACGGCCAGAAGATGTACGACTCGAAGCGCGAGCCGAAGATCGTCATGGGTGCCCGCAAGCGCGCGGCGCAGGAGTCGGCCGGCAAGCACCGCATCCTGCACACCGAGAAGCTGGCGCAGGCGAAGGAGCGGCTGGACCAGGCGGCGGAGGCGGTCCGGGACGACGACGAGATCCGGATCGAGCTGCCCGCCACCCAGGTCCCGCCGGGGCGCCGGGTCCTGACCCTGAGCAACGTGCACCTGGCGCACGGGGCGCGGGCGGCGGGCGAGTGGGAGCTGCGCGGTCCGGAGCGGATCGCGCTGGTGGGCCGCAACGGTTCGGGCAAGACGACCCTGCTGCGCACGATCGCGGGGACGCTCCCCCCGGTGTCGGGCGAGGCGGTCACGCACGTGCCCACGCGGTTCCTGCCGCAGCGGCTGGACGTGCTCGACGAGAGCCGCTCGGTGGTGGAGAACGTGGCCCGGTTCGCCCCGCAGGCCTCGAACAACCTGATCCGGGCGCGGCTCGCGCACTTCCTGTTCCGGGGCGCCCGGGCGGACCGGCCGGCCGGCACCCTGTCGGGCGGCGAGCGGTTCCGGGCGGCGCTGGCGGCGCTGCTGCTGGCGGAGCCGCCTCCGCAGCTGCTGATGCTGGACGAGCCGACGAACAACCTGGACCTGGCGAGCGTACGGCAGCTCACGGACGCGCTGGCGTCGTACGAGGGTGCGCTGCTGGTGGCCAGCCACGACGTGCCGTTCCTGGAGTCGATCGGGATCACCCGGTGGCTGCTGCTCGACGGCGAGCTGAGGCCGACCACGGCCGAGGAGGTGCGCGAGGCCCTCTGGGACGAGTGAGTCCGCAGCCGCGACGCCCGCCGCCGTCAAGGCGGGTGTCGCGGACCACCTGCCGGGGCGACTTTCGCTCCGCCGGGCCCTTCTCGCGCGCCCTCAAACTGCACAGATAACGGGACGTAACCGGTCATATGAACGCCTGGGGCTTGGCTGGCCCTCACGCTCCGCTTAACCTACGGATTCGTAGGCTACGGAACCGTAGGTATTTCGCTTTGTCCTCAGGAGCACCCGTGACAATCACCTCTCCCCACCTCGGCAGCTCGGAGGCGTGGACCGACGCCAAGCTGCTGTACGCGCTGGAAGAGGTGGTCGAGAAGGAACTCAACCGCCACCTGAAGGTCACCAAGGACTGGATGCCCCACGAGTACGTCCCGTGGAGCGACGGCCGGAACTTCCCGGGCTTCTTCGAGGACGGCGAGGCCTGGGACCCGGAGCAGTCCAAGGTCACCGACATCGGCAAGATCGCGCTGGTCGTGAACCTGCTGACCGAGGACAACCTCCCCAGCTACCACCACGAGATCGCCACGCTCTTCGGCCGCAACGGCGCCTGGGGCACCTGGGTGCACCGCTGGACGGCCGAGGAGGGCCGCCACGGCATCGTGATGCGCGACTACCTGCTGGCCTCGCGCGCCGTGGACCCGGACAAGCTGGAAGCGTTCCGCATGCAGCACATGTCGGAGGGCTTCGAGTCCGACAACCGGCACTCGATGCTGCACTCGGTGGCCTACGTGGCCTTCCAGGAGCTCGCGACCCGCATCTCGCACCGCAACACCGGCCACCAGTCCGGTGACCCGGTCTGCGACCGGATGCTGGCCCGCATCGCGCAGGACGAGAACCTGCACATGGTCTTCTACCGCAACCTGCTGGGCGCGGCCTTCGAGCTCGCCCCGGACCTGACGATGCAGGCCGTGCGGGACGTCGTGGTCAACTTCCGGATGCCCGGACACGGCATGCCCGGCTTCGAGCGGATGGCCGCGCAGATGGCGATCGGCGGGGTCTACAACCTGCGGATCCACCACGACGACGTACTCAGCCCGGTGATCCGCTTCCTGAAGATCATGGACATCGACGGTCTCGGCCCGGAGGGCCAGAAGGCCCAGGAGGAGCTCGGGCTCTTCATGAACGGCCTGGACTCCGAGGCCCGCAAGTTCGACGAGCGCCTGGCCGCCCGCGCGGCGCGCATCGCGGCCCGCAAGGCCTGACCGCCCGCAACGCCCCCGCAGCGCCCCCGCAGCGCCCACGGCGCCCCACAGCGCCGCGAAGCCCTGGCATGGCCCCCGCCCTGCCAGGGTTTCGCGTTTCCTGGGTGGTCGACCGGCGGTGTCGGGCCCGGTCAGCCGCGCGGGCGCAGAGCGAGGCGCTCCGACTCCGAGAGGCCGCCCCAGACGCCGAACCGCTCGTCGTTGGCCAGGGCGTACTCCAGGCAGGCCGCGCGGCCCTCGCACGCCCCGCACAGCCGCTTCGCGTCCCGCAGGGACGAGCCGGGCTCCGGGAAGAAGAAGCCCGGGCCCGTCTGGGCGCAGAGGGCGAGGTCGTACCAGGCGGGTGCTGCGGTGGTGGTGGCGGTGTTCATCGACATGCCGGAGATACTCATCGCCGCCGATGGACGTCCGATCAACGCCTGATCAACACCGGTTCACCGCCGCCGGCGCGGCCTCACGCCCCGGGCGCGGGAGCGCTGGCGATGACCGCGAACCGCGCACCGTAGGGGTCCGCCAGCTTCGCGAAGCGGCCGACGCCCTCCATGAACACCGGCGACAGCCGCACCTTGCCGCCCGACTCCTCCGCCCTGGCCGCCGTCACATCGCAGTCGGCGACCTCGAAGTACGGGGTCCAGTAGGGGCGTTCGGCGTCCTCCACCGGGTCGGTGCCGATCGGGACCAGGCCGCCGAAGGCCGCCTCGTCGGAGGTTCCGGCCGCCTTGACCACGGTGTACGAGCCGCCCTCGAAGGGCATCTCGCTGATCTCCCACCCGAACACCGAGCCGTAGAAGGCCGCGGCCGCCGGCACGTCGCCCGTGTACAGCTCGGTCCAGCACAGGGTGCCGACGTCGGTGACCGCGCCGAGGCCTTCGATCCTGCCCGGCTGCCAGATCGAGAACGTGACCCCCGCCGGGTCGGCGAAGATCGCCATCCGCCCGAGGCCCATGACGTCCCTGGGTTCGACCGCCACCGTGCCGCCCGCCTTCACCACGGCGGCCGCCGTGGCGTCCGCGTCGGAGCTCTGGAAGTACAGCGTCCAGGCCGACCTCACCTCCTGCGGCGCGACGGCCATGCCGCCGGCCACCGTCCTGCCGTCGAGCTGGAACATCGCGTATCCGCCGGCTTCCTCGCCGCCCGGCCGGTAGTCCCAGCCGAACAGTCCGGTGTAGAACCCGGCGGCGCCGTCGAGGTCGGGCGTGCCGAGGTCGACCCAGCTCGGGGAGCCGTCCGTGTAGTCCGTCGTGAGCATGACCCGTACTCCTTCCGTCCTCCCTGCGAGCATGGCATCCGCCACTGACAGGGCCCTCAGTCCTCGTGCTTCGCCCGGCTCGGCTGGACGCGCTTCGGTTCGCCCGGCATCTTCGGGTAGTCCGGCGGGTAGGGCATGTCGCCCAGGCCGTGGTCGTGTTCGTGGCGCTCGGCGAGTTCCAGGGCCGCGTCCAGGGTGAAGGCGTGGTCGTCCATGTCCGCGTGCAGGTCCCCGAGTTCGGCGTAGCGCGCCGGCATCGTGGTGATGTCGAAGTCGCGGGGTTCGGCCGAGTCGATCTCGTCCCAGCGCAGCGGGGCCGACACGGGGGCGTGCGGGCGCGGGCGTACGGAGTACGCGGAGGCGATCGTGCGGTCGCGGGCGGTCTGGTTGTAGTCGACGAAGATCCGCTCGCCGCGCTCCTCCTTCCACCACGCCGTGGTCACCTTGCCGGGCATCCGCTGTTCCAGCTCGCGGCCGATCGCGATCGCGCAGCGCCGGACCTCGGTGAAGGTCCAGCGCGGCTCGATCGGGACGAAGACGTGCAGACCGCGCCCGCCGGAGGTCTTGGGCCAGCCGCGCAGGCCCAGGTCCTCCAGTACGTCGCGCAGTTCGTGGGCGCAGATCACCGCGTGGTGGTAGTCCGTGCCCGGCTGCGGGTCCAGGTCGATGCGCAGTTCGTCGGGCCGGTCGGTGTCCTCGCGCCGCACCGGCCAGGGATGGAAGGTGAGGCAGCCCAGGTTGGCGGCCCACAGTACGGCGGCCGGCTCGGTCGGGCAGATCTCGTCGGCCGTCCGCCCGCTGGGGAACTCGATGTGTGCGGTCGGGATCCAGTCGGGCAGGTTCTTCGGGGCGCGCTTCTGGAAGAAGGACTCGCCCTCCACCCCTTCGGGGTAGCGCTCCAGGGTGGTGGGCCGGTTGCGCAGGGCGCGCGTGATCCCGTCGGCCACCGACAGGTAGTACCGCGCCACGTCCAGCTTCGTCAGGCCCCGCTCGGGGAAGTAGACCTTGTCCGGGCTGGACAGGCGCACCGTCCGCCCGCCCGCGTCCAGCTCGATGGCATTCCCGGATGCACCCATGTGCGCCACGGTAGGCGGCCCCCGCTCCGTGCGCATACCGGGCGGGCGGGGACGTACCACCGCAGAATCTAAGACATGGATCTGCCCGTGATGCCGCCCGTGAAGCCGATGCTCGCCAAGTCGGTGGCCAAGATCCCGCCGGGCATGCAGTACGAGGCCAAATGGGACGGCTTCCGGGCGATCGTGCACCGCGACGGCGACGAGGTGGAGATCGGCAGCCGCACCGGCAAGACCCTGACCCGGTACTTCCCCGAGCTGGTGACCGCGCTGAAGGGCAACCTGCCGGCCCGCTGCGTGGTGGACGGCGAGATCGTCATCGTTCACGGCGGGCGTCTGGACTTCGACCGGCTGACCGAGCGGATCCATCCCGCGCGGTCCCGTGTCGACATGCTGGCGCGGACGACCCCCGCCAGCTTCGTCGCCTTCGATCTGCTCGCGCTCGGCGACGAGGGGCTCCTCGACACCCCGCTCGCCGACCGCCGCAACGCCCTCACCGATGCCCTGTCCACCGCTTCGCCCCCCGTTCACCTCGCGCCCGCGACCACCGACCCCGCGCTCGCGCAGGAGTGGTTCGAGCGGTTCGAGGGCGCCGGGCTCGACGGGGTGGTCGCCAAACCGCTCGATCTCCCCTACCGGCCCGATGCCCGCCTCATGTTCAAGATCAAGCACGAGCGTACGGCCGACGTCGTCATCGCGGGTTTCCGTTTCCACAAGAGCGGTCCGATTGTCGGATCGCTGCTCCTGGGCCTGTACGACACCCACGGCGCCCTCCAGCACGTGGGGGTCTGCGCCGCCTTCCCGATGAAGCGCCGCGCCGAGCTGGTGGACGAGCTCGCACCGCTGCGGATGGAGGACACCACCGGGCACCCGTGGGCCGCCTGGGCCGAGGAGTCCGCGCACGAGAGCGCCCGGCTGCCCGGCGCACAGAGCCGCTGGACCGGCAAGAAGGACCTCTCCTGGGTACCGCTGCGCCCCGAGCGCGTCTGCGAGGTCGCGTACGACCACATGGAGGGCGACCGCTTCCGGCACACGGCCCAGTTCCGCCGCTGGCGGCCCGACCGCGAACCGCGGAGCTGTACGTACGCCCAGCTCGAGGAGGTCGTCGGTTACGACCTCGCCGATGTCCTCGGCCCGACCGCCGGGTCGTAGACCAGCCTCTCCCACTCCTCCCGGTCCGGTCCCGCCACCTGTGGCGCGTACCCGGGCCGGGCCGCCAGCCAGCGCGCCACCCGGGCCCGCACCTCCGGGTCCGCGTAGGCCCGCTCCGGCGGATCGGCCAGGTGCCGCACCCGCGCCCGGGCCCGCATCACCTCGGGGTCGTCCAGTGCGCACTCGAACAGCGCGGCCACCGCGCGCGCCGACTCGGTCCGCCGCCCGGCCCGCGTCGCGAACCGCTCCCCGATGGCCGAGTCGGCCGCCACCTGGAAGTCGAACCACGGCTTCAGGGTCCGCACGGCCCACGCGTGGTACGCGGCGGCGAACCGCACCGATCCCGCGTCCTGGTGCGCCGTACGGGCCACCCGGCACGCGGCCCACAGCGCCAGCGAGGTGCCCTGTCCCAGCGTCGGGTTGGTGTGCGCGATCGCGTCCCCGATCGGCACCAGTCCGGTCGCCACCGGCCCCCGCTCGTCGACCAGCGCGCTCCACCGGTTGTCCAGGCTCGCCGTGGCCAGTACGCCCGACAGCGGTTCGGCACCCAGCTCCAGCCAGGCCGCACCGGGCGGAAAGGCGCGCGCGGCGGCCTCGAACACGGCGGGATCGCGCAGCGCGGAGCGGGTGGTGTCGCCGGTGTGGACGAACAGGGTCACGGCGAACACCCGGTTGTCGGCCGGGAAGACGGCGCACCCGGCGAAGGTGCCGCCGGTCACCGCCCAGGGCCGGCGCGGCCCCTCCTCCATCCCCTCGGGCAGCCGGTACCAGCGGCAGAAGTACGCCAGCCCCGTGCGGTGCCGTTCCACGACCGCCGGCCGGCAGCCCGCCGCGGGCAGCAGCCGCTCGACGCCGCCGCGCCGCCCGCCCGCGTCCACGACGAGGTCCCCCGCGTACGCACCGGCCGGCGTGGTCACGCCCCGCACCCGTATGGCGGATCCCGTCGGCTCGGCCAGCAGGCCGGTCACCGGCTCCCCGTGGTGCATGACGGCCCCCGGTTCCGCGCGCAGCGCGGTGGCCAGAGCGCTCTCCAGCACGATGCGCCGGGCCTGGAGCATCACCAGGTCCTCGTCGCCGGGCCGCTGCGGCGGGCGTACGTCGAACCAGTCCAGCTCGTGCCGCTCGCGGGCGCCGAGCCGCAGCATCTCCGCGTGGACGTCGGGCAGCTCCCGCCGCAGGACGGTACGGGCCGCGCCGAGCAGGGCGTGCGGCTGCGCGGCCTGCGGGACGCCGGGGCGGTGCCATCCGAAGAAGTCCCGGTCGAGCGCGGTTCCGGGTGCGCGCGTATCGCGCTCGAACAGCTCGGCGGTGTGTCCGTACCGGGCCGCGAGCAGTGCGGTCGCCAGCCCTCCGACACCTCCGCCGATGACCAGCACATGTGCCATTGCGAGCCCCCCGAGCCTCTGAGCCGATGAACGGTACGAAGATCAGACCGCTCAGAGCCTGCACGGACCTGCCCTGGCCGAAACCCGCACACCTGTCCGACGGGCTACTCCCGGCCCGCGCAACGGACAGCGGCTCGGTGGGCTTCGAGGGCCCGCCGGCCCTCCTCCTCGATCAGGTCGGTGTTGATCGCCACGGCCGCCCGGACGCCGGCCGCGGCCGCCCCGGCCAGCTGCTCCATGGGGCCGGCCACGTTCCCGGCGGCCCAGACCCCGCGCAGCGCGGTGGCCCCGCTCGCCGGATCGGCTTCCAGGCAGGTGCCGATCGCCGCTCCGGCCCGCTCCACGGTGGCGACGGGCAGCCCGAGGCTCGCCGCCACCCCGGCGCGGGCGGTGAGCCCCGGGGCCACCACGAGCGCCGTGCACGCCACGGCCGCGCCACCGGCCAGGGTCACCCCGGCCAGCCGGTCCCCGGCGATGTCGAGGCCGGTCACCTCGCCCTCCGCCACCGCGACACCCAGTGCGGACAGCAGCTCCCGGTCCTCGCCGGTGAGCCGCCAGGTGTGGGTCAGCAGGGTCACGCGGTCGGTCCAGTTCCGCCACGTCTGCGCCTGGTGCACGGCGACCGGGCCGGTGGCCAGGACCGCGACCGGCTCGTCTCGGACCTCCCAGCCGTGGCAGTACGGGCAGTGCAGTACGTCCCGCCCCCAGCGCTCCCGCAGTCCCGGCAGCTCCGGCAGCTCGTCGACCAGCCCGGTGGCGATCAGCAGCCGGCCGGCCCGGACCGCGGACCCGTCGGCGCACCGCACGAGGAAGCCGCCGCCGGGCAGCCGGTCGGCGGCCAGCGCGGTGCCGGCCGCCCCGGAGCGGATCTCGCCCCCGTACCCGGTGACCTCGGCCCGCCCCACGGCCAGCAGCTCGGCCGGGCTCGCCCCGTCCCGGCCCAGGTAGCCGTGCAGGTGGGCGGCGGGGGCGTTGCGGGGGCTGCCGGAGTCGAGCACCAGCAGTGAACGGCGGGCCCGGGCCAGGGTCAGCGCCCCGGCGAGTCCGGCGGCCCCGCCGCCCACGACCACCACGTCGAAAGAACCCGTCAGCGTCTTGTCCCTCGCGTTGTCCATACAGCCGAGGGTGCGGCCCGCCCACCCGCTTGACAAACTCTGTTGCCGAACCGGCAAATGGAACGATGACCCCACCGAACGACCAGCCCGAACGCCCGGCAGCACGGGCCGTCCCCCGGCCCAACGCCGTCGTCGGTGTCGGCCTCGTCGTGACCGACGCCGACGGGCGCGTGCTCCTCGGCCAGGCGCACGACGGCCGCTGGGAGCTGCCCGGCGGGAAGGTCGACCCCGGGGAGAGCTTCGAGCAGGCCGCCGCGCGCGAACTGGCCGAGGAGACGGATCTGCGGGCGGCCCCCGGGGACATCCGGATCCTGATCGTCCAGCTCTCCCCGGAGGCCGGGACGACCCGCCTGACCGCGGGGGCCGTCACCAGCGCCGCCCGGGGCACGCCCAGGGTCACCGAGCCGCACAAGATCCTGCGCTGGCAGTGGTTCGCCCCGGACGGGATCCCCGAGGCCCTCTACGCGCCCTCGGTGGCGGTCCTGCGCGCCTGGCGCCCCGAGCTCGGGCCGACCCTGCCGCCCGTCCCGTCGTACGACTACCCGTCGGCGTAGGGCCGCGAGCGGGGGCGACCCGCTGTGACATCCCCCACCCCCTCTTGCCACGGGAAGGAAGGCATACCTAAGTTCGAAGCATGGCCCCACACCACCCCACACCCCCCACCGACCCGGGCACCCCCGAGCTGGTCGACTTCACCGTCGACCTCACCGCTCAGGAGGTCCTGCGGCGGGCCCAGGTCATGGCCGCCCTCGGCCCCGACTGGGACCCGATCGAGGTACTGCGCGGTGAGGAGGCGGCGTACGACCTGCTGTACTCCGGCCTCGACGCCGAGCAGCAGCGCGTCTACGACGGCCTGGTCGCCGCCGGCGTGCTCGCCCCGCGCGGGGACGGCCATGCTGCCGCTTGACCCGCAGGCGGACCCCGGGCGACGCGCCTGGGTGGCCTGCCCGAGCTGCGACGACGCCCGCGGCTGCGCGCCGTGCGAGCAGCGGCGCACCTGCTCCGCGCACTGGCGCTACCTGCTCACCAACACCGGCAGCCTGCTGCACCTGCAGTGCCCGTCCTGCACCCACGTCTGGGTGCACGAGAGCGGCTTCGGCGCCACGCGCTCCCTGTGGAGCCGCATCACCAGCGGCCGGTCGGCCGGACTCTGACCGCGGTCGCGGGTCACACCCCCGCCGGGGCCTTCTGCGCGAAGTAGCCCTCGCTCAGGTCCTCCACGAGCAGCCGCTTCGCGATCGCGTCGGCCGCCGCCCGGAGTTCCTCGCTCCGCGGGCGGCCGCGGTCCTTCTCCAGTTCGTCGCCGAGCCAGTCCCCCCACGCCTTCGAGAGGGTCGCCGCCTCCCGCTGCCCCGCCGGCGTGAGCGTGAAGAAGGCGCCCTCCCGGGTCAGGTACCCCTCCTGGTCCATCCGCTCGAAGACCGGCACCAGGACCTCCGGCGGCAGGGCGCGGCGCGAGGCGATGAGCCCGAGGCTCGCGTGGCCGACCGTACGGGTCATGATCTCCACTTGCATCACCGCCCACGCACCCGCGATGTCCAGCCGGGTGTCCGAGGCGTTCACGATCGTCCGCGCCGTCTCCGGCCCCATGTTCCGGACGAGTTTGCCGACCGCCAGTTCCAGCAGTTTGGCCGAATCGCCGGAGGCCGTGGCGGGTGAGGCGAAGCCGTCGCCCATGTCCGTCGACGCCGCGCGGGCGCTGTCGCGCAGCCGGACCTGCTTGAGGAAGAGCGCGACGACGAAGCCGATGCCGGCCACCGGCACGGTCCACAGGAACACCGTGTGCAGCGCCTGCGCGTACGCCTCGACCACGGGGCCGGCCGCCGCCGGGTCGAGCCCGTGCACCCCCTGGGGGCTCTGGACCGTCTTCGCCAGCTGCGCCGGATCGGCCCCGGTGGCCCGCGCGGCCTCCGCGACGGCCTTCTCCAGCTCGGGGGCGAGGGTGTTGGCGTAGATGGTCCCGAACACGGCGGTGCCGAAGGCGCTGCCGAGCGTGCGGAAGAACGTGACGCCTGATGTGGCGGTGCCGAGGTCGGCGTAGTCCACGGTGTTCTGCACGGCGATCGTCAGGACCTGCATGCACAGGCCGATCCCGGCACCGAGCACGAACATGTACAGCGATTCCAGCCAGGCGCCGGTCCCCGGGCCCATCCGCGACAGCAGGTACAGCCCGACGCCCATCACCAGGCTCCCGACGATGGGGAAGATCCGGTACCGACCGGTCTTGCTGGTGACGTTCCCGCTGAAGACGGACGCGATCAGCAGGCCGATCACCAGCGGCAGCGTCCGTACGCCCGAGACCGTGGCCGAATCCCCGTCCACGAACTGGAGGTACGTCGGCAGGAAGGTCATCGCGCCGAGCATGGCGAAGCCGACCACGAAGCTGAGCACCGAGCAGACGGTGAAGACCGGGTTCCCGAACAGCCGCATCGGCAGCATCGGCTCCGCCGCCCGCGTCTCGACCAGGCAGAACAGGGCCAGGGCCAGCACGCCGAGCACGAACAGCCCGATGATCGTCGCGGAGCCCCAGGCGTACTCGTTCCCGCCCCAGCTGGTGGCCAGGATCAGGGCGCTGGAGCCCACCGCGACCAGGGCGATGCCCAGGTAGTCGATGCGGGTCCCCCCGGCGGCGCGGACCGAGGGGATCGTCCGGGCCGCCGCGACGACCACCAGGATCGCGATCGGGACGTTCACGTAGAACGCCCAGCGCCAGCTGAGGTGGTCGGTGAACAGCCCGCCGAGCAGCGGTCCGATCACGGTCGCGACCCCGAAGACGGCGCCGATCGCGCCCTGGTACTTGCCGCGTTCGCGCAGCGGGACCACGTCGGCGATCAGGGCCATGGAGGTGACCATGAGGCCGCCGGCGCCGACGCCCTGGACGCCCCGCCACAGGATGAGCAGGGACATGTTGCTCGCCAGGCCGCACAGGAACGAGCCGGTGATGAAGACGATCGCCGAGGTCTGGAAGATCAGTTTCCGGCCGAAGAGGTCACCGAACTTGCCCACGAGCACCGTCGCGACGGTCTCCGCGAGGAGGTACGAGGTCACCACCCACGACATGTGTTCCCCGCCGCCGAGATCCGCCACGATCGTGGGCAGCGCGGTGCCGACGATCGTCTGGTCCAGGGCCGCGAGCAGTACCCCCAGCATGATCGTGCCGAAGATGATGTTGCGCCGCCGCCGGTCGAGCACGGGAGGCGCCGCGGCCTCGGGTGCGGCTGCGGCTTCGGCGGGGGCTGTGGTCACATCTCGCACTCTCACAGCGCCCCCGTCCCGCCGCATGCCCACCGGGCCGTACGGGGGACCCTTCCGGCGGGCCGGCCGGCGCGGGATCAGCGCAGGTAGGCCAGGCCCGGGTGCTCGGCCGCGTACCCGTCCAGCAGCCGCCGGGCCACCCCGACCGAGTCCACCAGCGGGTGCAGCGCGAAGGCCTTGACGGCGTCCGCCCGGGAGCCGCTCGCGGCGGCCGCGAGCACCTCCCGCTCGACCGCCTTGACGGAGGTCACCAGGCCCACCGCGTGCAGCGGCAGCGGGTCCACGGCCACCGGGTGCGCGCCGTTCGCGTCGACCAGGCACGGCACCTCGATGACCGCCTGCGCGTCGAGCTCGGACAGCACGCCGCGGCCGGGCACGTTGAGGATCAGCGTGGCCCGCTCGTCCCGCGCGATGGCCCGCATCAGCGCGAGCGCCACCTTCTCGTACCCGCCGGACTCCAGATCGCTCTCGTCGCGCTCGCCCATGCCCGCCGCCTCGCGGTTCTCGGACATGTACGTGGCCTCCCGCTCGGCCCGGGTCCGGTCCCAGGCGGCCAGCGCAGCCCCGGCCGGCTGGTCCGCCCGGCCCGCCTCGGCGTAGAACCCGCGCTGCTGGTCGCGCAGGAACGCCCCGCGGGTCTGCTTGGCCTCCGTGTACGCCCGTACGGTGTCACGGTTGAAGTAGTAGTAGTGCAGGTACTCGTTCGGGATCGCGCCGAGCGAGCGCAGCCACTCGGCCCCGAACAGCCGGCCCTCCTCGAAGGACTCCAGCGCCTCGGTGTCGGCCAGCAGCCGCGGCAGTTCGTCGCGGCCGCCGATGCGCAGCCCGCGGACCCAGCCCAGGTGGTTGAGGCCGACGTAGTCGATCCAGGCCTCCTCGGGGCGGGCGCCGAGCAGCCGGGCCACGCGCCTGCCGAGCCCCACCGGGGAGTCACAGATCCCGATCACCCGGTCGCCGAGCTCCTCGGCCATGGCCTCGGTGACCAGCCCGGCCGGGTTGGTGAAGTTGATGACCCAGGCCTCGGGGGCGATACGGGCCACCCTGCGGGCGATCTCCCGGGCGACCGGCACCGTCCGCAGGCCGTACGCGATCCCGCCCGCGCCGACCGTCTCCTGGCCCAGTACGCCCTCGGCCAGCGCGACCCGCTCGTCGGCGGCGCGCCCTTCGAGGCCGCCGACGCGGATGGCGGAGAAGACGAAGTCGGCCCCGCGCAGGGCCTCGTCGAGGTCCCCGGTGGCGGTGACGGCCGGGGCGTCGGGCGCTCCGGAGGCGGAGGCCTGGTCGGCGAGCACCCGGGCCATGGCGCGGAGCCGGGCGGGGTCCTCGTCGTACAGGGTCACCTGGGACACGCGGCCCTCGGCATGGTCGCCGAGGAGTGCGCCGTAGACGAGCGGAACCCGGAATCCGCCCCCGCCGAGGATGGTCAGCCGCACGCCCTACCGCCCTTCGCCCGTGCCACGATCGGTGCCACGATCCGTGGCATCCGATCCGCGACGCGCGATCGATCCTGCTGGAGGGCTCCAGTGTCCCCCGTGGCCGCTAGTCGTCCAGCGAGGGCACGGCGCGCAGCCGGGGCCCCTGGTGGAGCGGGGCGGTCGCGCCGCCCCGGTCCGGACCCGTCGCCGCGCCCTGCGGAGTCGACAGGATCATGGTGATCCGGGTGAGGCCCATCCCGTCGAGCATCCGGCTGGATTCGGCCACCATCCGGCAGCGCACGGGGCCCCAGCGCGGGTCCCAGTGGCGGACGGTGCGCACGGCCCCGTCGCGCTCGGCGGCATCCGCCCCGTGGGTGCTCAGCCAGTGCGGCACCCCGTAGCGGTAGGCCGCCTCCATGAACGGGTCGCGGGCCACCTCCTGGCGGATGCTGCTCAGGCCCTCGTCCTCCGGGGCCGCGGCGAGCGCGCCGGCGAACTGGGCCAGCAGCGGTACGCACCAGGCCGGTTCGTGGTCCTCCAGCACGGACGCGGCGTCCGGGTGGAACAGCACGAAGCGCAGGAAGTTGTCGTCCGGCAGGGCCGTCGGGTGCGGGCGCACCGACTGGAAGAGCTTGTCGAACGCCGAGTTGGTGAGCGCCACGTCCCAGCGGTGGTCCACCAGGAAGCTCGGGTACGGCACGGCCTCCATGAGCGCCGCATAGTCGCACAGGTAGTCGCGCTGGGCGGGGTCCTGGGGCAGTCGGCTCTCCTCGGCCGCCCGCCAGGTCGGCGGCGGGTCCCGGTCGACCATGACGCGGAAGAGCCAGAAGCACTGCCGCTCGCTCATCTCCAAGGCCTCGGCCAGGGCGAGCAGTTTGCGGTCGGTCCATTCCTTGACCAGGCCGCGTTCCCAGTTGCCGTAGGCGCGGACGCTGATGCGCAGCCGGGCGGCGAGGTCCTCCTGGCTCAGGCCCAGTTCCTCGCGCCGCTGGCGCAAAATCTCCTTGCGTCGCTCCGACCGCACTGCGCCGCGTGCGGACTCTTCGCCCGCGAGGCGCTCCTCACCGGCTCGGGCAAACCCATCGGACGGGCCCACCGCTGCGAGATGTGGCACCGAGAGCTCCCCCTCTTCACGGTCTGGATCTTCAATTTCCTCTGGCGATCCTGCTACCGACTTCATTCGAGTGTCAACTATCGTGGCAATTCCAGCCTCTTGACAGCTCATTCCCGCCACAGCTGTGGCAAGTTCTGGCCCCGCGGCGGCTCCTCGGCTAGATTCCAAAAGCCGACCATGTGCCCGTACCGACCCCGCCGCGATCTAGGAGAACCACTGGTGACAGACGGCTTCCCGGCTCCCGTCGCGGTGGCCCACGCGCCCCTGGCAGCCACCGTCACGCGCGTCGCCGAACTCGCGGGCAAGATGGGCCACGACCTGAACAAGGTCTTCGACCTGCGCCGCCTCTCCGAGGCCTCCGGCGTACCCGCCGACGTGGTCAGGTCCCTGCTGGACGGCCGGCCCGCCGTCGAACCCTGCCTGCAGACGCGCTTCCTCCAGCGCCTCGACCTGCTCCGGCGCACCCGGCTGAAACCGAACGGACGCCGCTACACGCAGCAGGAGATCGCCGACGGCGCCGGAATGTCGCGCCAGCAGGCGGGCGCCCTGATCAACGGCGACCGCCGGCCCACCATGGAGCACTGCGACGCGATCCAGCGCTTCTTCGGCGTCCACGCCGGCTTCCTCACCGCACACGACGCCGAGGCCCTCACCGACGCCCTCCAGCGGACCGAACAGCAGCTGCTCCAGGACTACGCGGGCCGCACGCGCGAAACCGTACCCGCCCCGGCGGCTTCGACCGGCGATCCGCTGGCAAGACTCCTGCAGAACCACGGCGTCCGCGGCATCGCCTGGCGCGCGGCCCAACTGCCCAGCGACAAACACCGGGACAAGGTGACCGAGTGGCTGGACATGCTTCTCGAAAGCGTCAAACCGAATGAATGATGACCCGGTCGAGAGTCTGGGTCTGATCCTTGAGTCCTGATCCGGATCCGCGCCGACGGGGAGAACGGTGAGCATAGGCAGAGAGCAGCGCCGGTTGTGCGGCGAACTGGTGGCCGGGCTCCGGCTGACCGCGCCCGTGGAACCCGTGGACCTCTACGCCGCCCTCTGCGAGGGCATGAGCAGACACCGCGGCCGCCGGGTGGACTTCCGGATGGCCTCGTTCCCGCCGGGGACGGCCAGCGGCCTGTGGCTCGACATGGCGGACCGCGATCTGGTGGTCATCGAGGAACGCACCGCACCCGACCACCAGCTGGTCATCCTGGGCCACGAGCTGTGGCACATGAAGGCCGGCCACTGCAGCCACCACGTCGACGGAGCCGCCGTCGCCGCCCGGCTGCTGTCCAACGGGGCCGACCTCGGCGAGACCGTCCGGAGCGTCGCCGCGCGCACGCGCGCCGACGTCTCGGAGGAGACCGAGGCGGAGACGTTCGGTTTACTGCTGGGCAGCCGGTGCCGGACCTGGCTCGCGGGGTCCGCCAGCCACCGGGCGCCCGCACAGCGTGATCAGTTGGCGGGCCGCATCGAGGCCTCGCTCGGATACCGGGGGCACAGGAACGACCGTTGAACGGCCAGGACTACTACATACCGGCAGCCGCCCTGGCGGTCTCCCTCGCCTTCAAGCTGCCGGCGCTACGGCACAACTGGCGCGACCCGCTCCTGCGGTCGGTCTGCGCCCTGCTGGTCCTGGCCGGGTCGGTGTTCACCTTCGCCGCCCCGCCCACCATCGAGGCGGTCAACGAGTGGACCGGCATCACCAACGTCTCCGCCCCGCTCGTCTACTGCCTGATCACCCTGTTCAGCGCCGCCTGCCTGGTGCTGATCGTGAACTGGCGCGGCGGCCCTCCCGAGGAGACCCGGCGCATCTCGCGCCGCTGGATGATCGGCTACGGCGGGGTCGTCGTGGTCCTGGTGGTGCTCTTCGCACTCGGCGACACCCCGGTCGAGCGGCTGCGCGACTTCGACACGTACTACGCCAACACCCCCTACATCCAGCAGATGATCGCCCTCTACCTGACGGCGCACCTGGTGGCGGCCGTCGTGATGGTGGCCATGTGCTGGCGCTGGTCCCTCCAGGTGCACGGCTGGCTGCGGATCGGCCTGATGATCATCGTCTCGGGCTACGTCTTCAACCTCAGCTACGACGCCACCAAGATCTCCGCGGTCGTCGCCCGCTGGGCCGGCCACGACCTCGACGACCTGAGCACCTACATCGCCCCGCCGCTCGCCTCCGTCGGCGCCCTGATCAGCGCGATCGGCTTCGTCCTGCCCCTGCTGTGCCAGCGGCTGTCCGACAGCTGGCAGACCTGGACGACGTACCGGCGCCTCGGCGCGCTCTGGCACGAGGTGCAGATCGGCGCCCCCAGCGGCACGCCCTGCGTGCAGATGTCCTGGTGGGCCCCGGCGGAACTGCGGGTGATCCAGCGCGAGTCGGACATCCACGACGGATTCCTGCACCTCGGCCCGTACTTCGACCCCGGCCGCCGCGAGGACGCGTACGCGCGGGCCGTCGCGGCGGGGGCGCAGGAGGAGACGGCGCGGGCGGTCGCCGACGCGGCGATGGTCGCGGCCGCCGTCCAGGCCCGCTCGGCGGACCCCGAGGGCGCGGTCATCGGGGCGAGCGACGAGAGCGTCCTGGACACCCTCGGGGGGCCGCGCGACCTCGTACGGATCTCGCACGCGCTGCGGCATTCGCCCGTGGTGGCGGCCGTACGGCGCCAGGTGGCGCTGTCGAGGCGCGGACCGGCCTGAGCCTGCGGCCCGCCCGCGCCCCGTCGGCGGCCTCGGGCGGTCAGCGCTCGGCGGCGGCCAGCGCCACCTTCGGGAACAGGTCCTGGAACGGGCCCGCGGAATCGGTTCCGTCCCGGCCGTAGGGCGCGTCGAAGCTCCACACCATGAACAGCAGGAACACGATCAGCGCACTGAACAGCCCCGCCAGCAGCAGCTCCCGTCCCGACCGGCGGATCTGGAGGGTGAAGATCAGCCCCACCGTGACCACTCCGCCGACCAGCAGCCCGAACCACACCACGCTCGGCAGGGTGGACTCGTCGGCCTGCATGCGCGAGTGCCGGGCGTCGTCGGCGGCCGCGATGTGGTCGAGCAGCGGCTGGTAGGCCTGCGCCTGGAGCTCGTTCGCCGGGCTCTGGTGGGTCACGTCGGTGCGCAGCTTGCCGAGCAGGTCGGCGCCCTGGGACGAGGCGCCCTGGCCGGACGTGAGCAGCGGCCAGTCCACGGCGACGGTGTGGGAGACGTACGCGTCGACCTCGCCGCGGATCCGGTCACGCACGGGGGTCGGGTAGACGTCGGCGCGCTGGGTGACCTCGTACAGCGACTGGGCCTCGCGGCGCACGCTGTCCTCGGCGGCGCCGCGTGCCTCCCAGACGCCGGCGATGGCCAGGCCGAGCACGATCGCGTAGACCACGCCCACCATCATCGTCATGTACTCGATGACGTCGGGGGTTTCGCTGGTGTCCTCGTCCTCCGCGACCCGGCGGTGCCGGAGCGCGGTGCAGGCGAGGACGAGGGCGCAGACGAGCGCCATGGCGACGGCCAGGACCAGCCATTCGGACACGAGGGTTCTCCCGTTGGTGGATCGGTGGGTCGGTGCATCGGTGGATCGGTGGGGCCGGTGCGTCGGTGGGCCGGTGGGGCCGGTGCGTCGGTGGGCCGGTGCGGGGGCCTGACTCAGCGACGGCTCTTGGAGCGCGGCCGCAGCGCGGCGGCGGCGAGCACGGCCGGGGTGGTGACGACGACCATGAGCATCACGGTGGACATGCCGCCCGGGCCGCGCCGCTCCAGGGCGATCGAGTGGTACGGGCGCACGTGGAAGGCGCCGGCGGGCGCGGCCGCGGCTGCGGCCCGGGGCGGGGCGGGCGCTTCGGCCGGAGCCGGCCCGGCGACGGCCTCGGGATCCGGCGCGGGTGGCACGGGCTGCGGCTCCCCGGCCACGGCCTCCGCCGTCGGCCCGGGCGGCTCCGCCCCGGGAGCCGCGGCGGCCGGCGCCGGCCCCCGCCCCGGGTGGTGCACGGTCGGCCGCCCGGCGCCGGGCACGACCACCCGTACCGGAGGCCGGACCGCGGGCGGCACGGCGGCCGGGGGCGGGGCGGCGGGAGGTACGGCGGCCGGCGGCCGCGGCTGCCCGTTCGGGACGCAGACGTCGAGCCGGGCTCCGTGGCCGCGGAGGGGGGCGGGTCCGGTGCCGTCGTCCGCGACCGCCACATGGCCGTACAGCGGGCACAGCGCCGCCACCATGCCTGCCCCGGCGAGGTACTGCCAAGCCGTCACCGCGCGTCCTCCCGTTGTGAGGGTTCCGGCTGAAGAAACGATCACAACGGCGGTTCGATACGCCGCAGACGCGTCAAGATCTTCGGCGGAGGAACGAGTTCAGGCCATCGGCGCCACGATCGCGCCCCGTGGGCGGTCGGCCCTCCGCAGGGGGCCGCTCCGGCCTCCCCTAGGCTGGCCGCATGTCCCGCATGTCCGAACCCTCCGCCCCCGGGGAGGCGCACGACGAACCTCCGGGCGCCGAACCGCCCGTCGCCGTCTGGGCGGCACTGAAGGCGCCGGTCCGCTTCCTCGCCTCCTGGTGGCCGTGGCGCTGCTGGGCGTACCTCGGCAGCGGGACGGTCCTCGGGTACGGGGTCCTGCTCGCGGTGGCGGTGCTCGTCGGGCTGGGCGTACTGCTGGCGGTGGCCGGGATCGGGCTGCTCCTGCTGCTCGGCGCCGTCGCCGGCGGTGTGCCGCTCGGCGCCCTGGAGCGGTGGCGGCTGCGGTGGGTGGAGCCGGTCCCGGTGCCCGATCCGCACACCTCGCTCGCGGGGGCCGGTCCGGCCGCCTGGCTGCGGACCCGGCTGCGCGAGCGGGCGACGTGGCGGGAGCTCGGGTACGCCGCCCTGCTCGGGCCGGCGTTCGGGGCGGCCGGCTTCGGGGTCGTCACCCTGCTCGCCTTCTCGCTGATCCTCGTGGCGAGCCCGGTCGTCGTGTGGGCCCTCGCCCCCGAGACCGTGATGCTGATCCCCGGCAGGGCCGTCTCCGGCCCGCTGGAAGCCCTGGGCGGTACCGCCGTCGGACTGGCCGGGCTCGTGCTGGCCGCGTACGCGGGCGGGTTGCTCGCGGGGGCGCAGGTGAAGACCGCGCGCCTGCTGCTCGGAGCACGCGAGGAGGACCCCCGGGTGCTGGAGCTGACCCGCTCCCGGGTACGTCTCGTGGACGCGTTCGAGGCCGAACGGCGGCGTATCGAACGCGACTTGCACGACGGGGCGCAGCAGCAACTGGTCGCCCTCAGCATGACCCTCGGCCTCGCCGAGCTGGAGCTGCGCCGCGTTCCGCAGGCCGCGGACGCGGCCGCGCTGGTGGCCCGGGGCCGCGGTGAGGCGCGCCGGGCGCTGGAGCAACTGCGGGACCTCGTACGGGGGATCCATCCGCAGGTTCTCACCGACCACGGGCTCGCGGCGGCCGTCGCGGAGGTCGCGCTGCGCCATCCCGTGCCGGTGACCGTCGACCTGGACGTGCCGCGGCTGCCCGAACCGGTGGAGATCACGGCGTACTTCACCGTCACCGAGGCCCTGGCCAACGCGGCCAAGCACAGCGGCGCCTCCCGCATCGGGATCGCCGGTAGGGTCGACGGGGGCCGGCTGACTCTCTCCGTCACCGATGACGGCCGCGGCGGGGCGGATCCCGGCGCGGGTGCGGGCCTGGCAGGTCTCGCGGACAGGGTGGCGATGTTGCAGGGCAGGCTGGTGGTGTCCAGTCCGGTGGGCGGTCCGACCGAACTCCGGGTGGAGGTGCCGTGCTCCGGTTGATCCTCGCGGAGGACTCGGTCCTGCTGCGCGCCGGGCTGACGGAACTCCTCACCCGGGGCGGCCACCGGGTCCTCGCCGCCGTCGGCGACGGCGACGCACTGGTGCGGGCGGTGGAGGCCGAACGACCGGATGCCGTCGTCACCGATGTCCGGATGCCGCCCGGTTTCCGCGACGAGGGCCTGCGCGCCGCCCTCGAACTGCGCTCCCGGGACAGCTCGTTGCCGGTCCTCGTGCTCTCGCAGTACGTCGCCACGGCGTACGCGACCCAGCTGCTGACGGCCGGTGCGGCGGCGGACGGTCCGGCCGGGCTGGGCTACCTCCTCAAGGATCGGGTCGGGGAGGTGGCGGAGTTCCTCGACGCCCTCGAACGGGTCGCCTCGGGCCAGACGGTCATCGACCCCGAGGTCGTCCGGGTCCTGCTGGGGCGACAGGCGGCGGACCGGCCCCTCGCCCGGCTCACGCCGCGCGAACGCGAGGTGCTGGGCCTGATGGCCGAGGGCCTCAACAACCAGGCCCTGGCGGCCCGGCTGTTCGTCACCGAGGCCGCCGTCGTGAAACACGCGAGCAGCATCTTCATGAAGCTGGACCTCGACCCGGACGGGGGAAACCGGCGCGTCCTCGCGGTACTGGCCCATCTGCGGGGCGCTGAGGGCTGACCGGCCGGTCCCTTCGCGCAGTCCCGCCCGCGGAAGCGGCCACGATGAGGGAGCGCTGCCGCGGGGAGACGGCGACGGCCGCAGACCGGGCCCAGACCGACAGGAGCACCGGCAGCGCGAGGTATCCGAATCGGCCCGCCGGAGCCAGGGCGAAGGCCAGGACGAGACCGGTCGCGAGGCGGTCGGCGGCCGCCACCACCGTGCGCGGCGGGCGCACCAGCAGGGAGAGCGCCACCGCGAGGGCGCCCACCGCGAGCAGGACCACCGTCAGGTACCAGCCCCACGAGCCCAGTCCGGCCAGCAGATGCCCGGGAAGCGGGCTGCTCGCCGGGGTGGGGACCTCGGCCCGTCCGGTCGGGAACGCGAACACCTGCCGCCACAGCTCGGCCGGCTGGAGCAGCGCACTGGGCAGGATCAGCCCGGCCGAGCCCAGCAAGGCCACCAGTGCGCAGTGCAGCGCCGCACCCCGGCCGCGGCAGGCGGCGAGCAGCGCGACCGCAACGGCCACCGCGGGCAGCGCAGTCCACTTGAGCGCGCAGGCTCCGGCGAGCACCGCTCCGGCAAGGACCGGCCTGCCGGCCCCCGCGGCCGCCAGCGCCAGGCAGAGCAGTCCGGCCAGCGGGAGGTCCACCCCGCTCACCGTCAGCGGCAGGGCCACCACCGGCGAGGCCACCAGCAGCGGCAGCCACGGGGAGCGCAGCCCGCCCAGCAGCCGGCGTCCGGCCCACATGCCGCCGAACAGCGCGGCCGCGCACCAGAGCCGGGCATCGCCCAGGGGGCCGCCGAACACGGCGTGCGGGATGCCGAAGACCGCCATGGCCGGCAGGTACGGGGTGTACTCCTCCACTCCCGCCGGCCGGTCCACGTACATCCGCCCGGTCTCCAGCAGCAGCCGGCCGGAGCGTTCGATGACCATCACCTCCGACTGGCCCTGCCCGCTCAGCACGAGCCACAGCAGGGGGACGGCGATCGCGCCCGTGAGGGCGGCGACGGCGGCGGCGCGCGGCCGGCGGGAGCCGAGAGCCGCGGCGCACAGGTAGCCGACGGCCGCGCAGCAGCCCCACAGCCGGTGTGGCCCCAGCGAGGACACGAGCGGAAAGGACAGCGCCCAGGCGGCCGCTGCCAGCCAGCCGGCGGTCCGGCACACGGAAGGGGAAGGGGTCATGGGCCCATTCCAGCCGCGCGACCGGGCCTGGTCTGCCCATCCAGGTGGACACTTCACGGTCGGGTTTTCCCTACCCCGGTGTGCCCTCGAACAGGGACGGGGTACGGCGAAGGGGCGCGACCTCGGAAGGTCGCGCCCCTTCGGCCCGGGCAGGGAGGGTCAGGCGGTTTCGGTGCCGCCGAAGCGCTCGCGGTAGGACTCCAGGTCCTCCTCGGCGATCCGCGCGAAGAGCACCGGCGGCACGGTGAACGGCGTACCCGCCGGGACCGCGTCCAGCGACTTGGCCTGCTCCGGGGTGATCCACGTCGCCGTGTCGTCGGCCAGCGCGAACGAGGAGCGCATGGTGCGCGCCGAGGCCGGGATGAACGGCTCCGAGACCACCGAGTAGAGGTGGATCAGGTTCATCGCGGTGCGCAGCGTGAGCGCCGCGCCGTCGAGGTCGGTCTTGACCTCCAGCCAGGGGGCCTTCTCGTCGAGGTACGCGTTGCCGGCGGACCACAGGGCGCGCAGCGCGGCCGCGGCCTTGCGGTACTGGAGGGAGTCCATGTGGCCCTCGTACTCGGCGAGCAGCTCGGCGATCTGCTCGCCCAGCCTGGCCTCGGCCTCACCGGCCGGGCTGCCCTGCGGGACCTCGTCGCCGAACTTCTTGCGGGAGAAGGTCAGCACGCGGTTGACGAAGTTGCCGAGGGTGCCGCCGAGGTCCTTGTTGACCGTGGTGGTGAAGTGCTCCCACGTGAAGGACGAGTCGTCGGACTCGGGGGCGTTGGCGATGAGGAAGTAGCGCCAGAAGTCGGCCGGGAGGATCTCCAGCGCCTGGTCGGTGAAGACGCCGCGCTTCTGCGAGGTGGAGAACTTGCCGCCGTAGTACGTCAGCCAGTTGAAGGCCTTGACGTAGTCGACCTTCTTCCACGGCTCGCGGGTGCCGATCTGGGTGGCCGGGAACATCACCGTGTGGAACGGGACGTTGTCCTTGGCCATGAACTGCGTGTAGCGCACGTCCTCGGCCTCGTACCACCACGCCTTGTGGTCGCGGTTCGCCGGGTCGGCGTCCGCCCACTCCTTGGTGGAGGCGATGTACTCGATCGGCGCGTCGAACCAGACGTAGAAGACCTTGCCGTCGGCGGCCAGTTCGGGCCAGGTGTCGGCCGGTACCGGCACGCCCCAGTCCAGGTCGCGGGTGATGGCGCGGTCGTGCAGACCCTCGGTCAGCCACTTGCGGGCGATGGAGGAAGCCAGCTGCGGCCACTCCTCCTCATGCTCCGCGACCCAGGCCTCGACCTCGTGCTGCAGCTTGGACTGGAGGAGGAAGAGGTGCTTGGTCTCGCGGACCTCCAGCTCGGTGGAGCCGGAGATCGCCGAGCGGGGCTCGATCAGGTCCGTGGGGTCCAGGACGCGGGTGCAGTTCTCGCACTGGTCGCCGCGGGCCTTGTCGTAACCGCAGTGCGGACAGGTGCCCTCGACGTAGCGGTCGGGCAGGAAGCGGCCGTCGACCGGCGAGTAGACCTGCCGGATCGCGCGCTCCTCGATGAACCCGTTCTGCTGGAGCTGCCGCGCGAAGTGCTGGGTGATCTCGGCGTTCTGCCGCGAGGAGCTGCGGCCGAAGTAGTCGAAGGACAGCTCGAAGCCGTCGTAGACCGCCTTCTGCGCGTCGTGGGCCTGCGCGCAGAACTCGGCGACCGAGAGGCCGGCCTCCTTCGCGGCGAGCTCGGCGGGGGTGCCGTGCTCGTCGGTGGCGCAGATGTAGAGGACGTCGTGGCCGCGCTGGCGGAGGTACCGGGAGTACACATCCGCCGGAAGCATCGACCCGACCATGTTGCCCAGGTGCTTGATCCCGTTGATGTAGGGAAGCGCGCTGGTGATCAGGTGTCGAGCCATCCTCGGATGCTCCATTTCGTATATGCGGTGACAACGTGACGTGACGGATTGTGATGCGGTTCATCGTATCGAACCGCCGAAAGGCCACGTGCCGCATTTTTGTGGGGTGGACGGTGGTGGGCGTAACGCAAAAGCGAGGGTGGTGACCTCTGCGTCACGGCCCTCGCAATGGGCCCATGCTACAGCCGGACCGGATCACCGCGGACCGGCGTCCGGGGTTCGGGCGGCGGGGTCCGCCGTGGCCGCCGTCCCCGCCGGTCACCCGGGGCGGAACCGCCCGTCCGCCGGGCGTACGCCGGTGCACGGCGGCCCGGCTTGGCCCCGGCATATGCGTACGCACGGACTGGGCGCGCGCGTGGTCGAAGTCGGTCATCGGCCGATCATCACCGAACGTAATCTCTCGACGTCTCTCTTCTGCGCTCCCCGGGTGCGCCCGCACTGCCAGGCTGTCCGCGCACAGGGGACGAGGTGAGGTGGAACGGTGAGCGATGGCGGACCAGAGGAGTCCGGTGGGGCCGTGGGACTGCCACTGCCCAGCCGACGGCGGCAGCCGACGCCCATGAGCCAGTGGGACCCGACGGCACGCCTGTCGTACTGGGCCTTCCACGCCGACCGGCGGCCCTCGTACATGCGTTTCGCGTACCTGCAACTGGGCTCCGACGCGGCTGCCGAGGACGCGGTGGACGCCACCTTCGACTCGATCATGAACGAGTGGTTACGCATGCTCCACATGGACCGGCTCGACGCCTATGCCTGGACCATCCTCAAACAACGACTGGTCGACCGGCAGCAGCGGCGCGGAGCGCACGGCGCCTGGCCGTCCGAACCGACCGCGCCCGAACCGATGGACATCAGCGCCTTCGAGGCCGCCCTCAAGGAGGCCCGGGCCGATCAGCAGTGCGAGGTGCTGACCGACACCATCCGCTTCTACTCCGCCGTCTCCCGGCTCGCCGAGCGCCAGCGCGACGCCGTGCTGCTGCGCTACGGGCTCCAGTGCACCCCCGGGGAAGCCGCGTCCGTGATGGGCGTCGACGAGGCCACCGTCCGCTCGCAGCTCGGCCAGGCCCACCGCCGGCTCGCGCGCATGCTCGACGCCTCCGCCGAACCGGCCGACTCGGCGGGGCGTGCCGACTCGGCCGGATCCCCCGAGTCATGAGGCGGCGCGAGGGCAAGGAGGAACGCGGCGGAGAGGCCGGCCGCCGCTCCCTGGCCGAGTTCCTGACCCGGGCCGGCGTCCGCGACCGGTATCCGCACTACGATCTGGGCGCCGCCGAGGCCCGGTTGCTGCACGTCTCCCGGAGGCGGGCCACCGCGGCCCCCTCGCGCCGCAAGGCCGCGTACGGGTGGAGCGATCCCGCGCGGGACTGCCCGCTCGACTCCGAACGGGCCCGGCGCGACCTCAAGGCCGTCTGCCTGGCCGCCGTGTGCGGTCCGAAGGCGGAGGCCCAGCTCACGGCCTTCACCGAGAGCGGGCACACCGATCTGGCCGGGGCCGTGGTCTTCGGCTGCCTGCTGCACCTGGCCGGACTGCGCGAGGGCGCCCGCTTCTGGTGGCAGTTCGCCGCCGGTTCCGGGCGGGCGCGGACCGCGTCCGCCGCGTACTGCCTCTTCCTCGACCACTCCCGGCGCGGCGAGCACCACGACGCCCGGTTCTGGGCGCGGGAGCTGGGCCGCCGCGGCTACCGGCCGAACGGCCGGCGGGATCTGCGCGAGGTCCGGCTGTGCGCGCAGGCCACCGTGCTGCGGTACGTCGACCAGCTCGATGATCCCGATCTGGGCCCGGTGCCGCTGCCCCGGTCCGGACTGCCCTCGGTGCTGGCCGCGTTCCGGCCGACGCCCCCGGTGGCGGAGCCGGAGCGGTCCGTGCCGCGCCGGCGGGTGGCGCCGGTGTCCGGGCCGGTCCGTGCCACCCCGGGTACGAGCGAGGCCATGGCGCAGGCCCGGCGCGCGCTGGCCGTCGTACGGGTCCTCGAAAGGCATCCGCTGGGGGTACGGGCCGCCCAGCTGCGGCGGGAGTCCGGTCTGGCCGAGGCGGAGCTGCGGCCGCTGCTGGCGATGCTGTGCGAGGAGGAGTACGCGTACCGGCCGGGCGCGGGCGTCTTCGCGCGCGGGCCCGCCCTCGACCGGCTCGCCGCGGCCGGCGCCGGGGGCCTCGCGGGCCAGCTCCAGCGCACGCTGGCCCTGGCCCGGGACAGCGCGGGCGCGGCGGTGTACCTGAGCCGGTATGCCGAGGGGGAGGTCCGGATCACGCAGATGGCGGACGGTCCGGGGGCGCCGCCGGTGCGGGAGTGGGTGGACTTCAAGGCCGCCGCGCACGCCAGCGCGGTCGGCAAGTGCCTGCTGACGCAGCTCGACGCCGACCGGCGCCGCGACCACGTCGCCCGGTACCGGCCGGCCCGGCTCACCCCGCAGACGATCACCGACAGCCGGGTCCTGTTCACCGCCCTCGACGCGGTGGCTCCGGGGGCGCCGGTGTTCGACCTGCGCGAGTACTCCCCCGGCGTGGTGTGCTCGGCGGTCCCGATCGCGACCGGCGACGCCGCCGGGAGCCTCGCGCTGTCGCTGCCCGCGACGCACGCCCACCGCCTGCACGAGGCGACGGAAGCCCTGCGCCGCAAGGCCGTCCCGGTGCTGCTGGCGCTGCTGCTGTCGGGGGCCATCCCGCCCGACGCCCCGGCCGCCCCGGAGGACCCCGACGCCCCGGCCACCGCGCCCGCGCCGCACCCGTCCGGGGTCACCCCGGAAACCCTGCGCCACCTGCGCATGCTGTTCCGCACCCCGCTGACCCGCTCCACGGCTTCGCCGGCCGACCCCCACCTGGTCAGCGACACGGCGTCGGAGGCGGCGTACTTCTTCGACCCCCTGCCGGAACCCGACCCCCCCCGCCTGTCCCTCCCGGTCACCTTCGCCCCGCTCACCCCGGGCACTCTGCGCACGGCCGAGGGTCTGGTGGTCCTGAGCACCTGACCCGGGGCGGGGCGGCCCGCCTGACGGCTTCCGCGCGGCGGCGGTCGGGCGGGGCCGGGCTGGGCGGGTCGGGGGCCGGGCGGGCTGGTCAGGGGCTCAGGGGTCGGCCGGGCGGGTCAGGGGCTGCCGGCTCAGGGGGCGGCCGGGCGGGTCAGGGCTGACGGCTCAGGGGCCGGCGGGTCAGGCCGGGCGGGTCAGGCCGGGCGGGTCAGGCGGTCCGCGCCGGAGAGGATCGCGGAGGCCAGTGCCTCCGCCTCCGGCGAGCTCCGTCCGCCCCGCAGCAGCGCGAACTCCACCGATCCGAGGTCCGGCAGCCCCGCCACCCGCACCAGCCCCGGCGGGATGAGTCCGCGGGTGTGGGCCATCACCCCCAGCCCGGCCCGGGCCGCCGCGACCAGCCCGCTCAGGCTGCCGCTCGTACAGGCGATCCGCCAGCCGCGGCCCTCCCGCTCCAGCACCTCCAGCGCCCGGGCCCGGGTGATCCCCGGCGGCGGGAAGACGATCAGTGGAACGGGCCGGTCCGGGTCCACGCGCAGCCCCTCCGCCCCGATCCACACCATCCGGTCCCGCCACACCAGCCGGCCCCGCTCGTCCCCCGGCCCGCGCCGCTTCGCCAGGACGAGGTCGAGCCGTCCCGCGTCGAGCCGTTCGTGCAGGGTCCCGGACAGCTCGACCGACAGCTCCAGGTCCACCTCGGGGTGCTCGTGCCGGAAGCCCTCCAGGATCTCCGGCAGCCGGGTCAGCACGAAGTCCTCCGACGCCCCGAACCGCAGCCGCCCCCGCAGCCGCGTCCCGGTGAAATAGGCCGCCGCCCGCTCGTGCGCCTCCAGGATGGTCCGGGCGAAGCCCAGCAGCGCCTCGCCGTCCTCCGTCAGCTCCACGCTGTGCGTGTCCCGCAGGAAGAGCGGCCGGCCCGTCGCCTCCTCCAGCCGCCGTACGTGCTGGCTGACCGTGGACTGCCGGACACCCAGCCGGCCCGCGGCCTGCGTGAAGCTGAGCGTCTGCGCCACCGTGAGGAAGGTGCGCAGCTGGACCGGGTCGTACATGGCTCCCATGACTCCCATGCTGCCACTGTCATCACGAAGCGAAATGACAGTAAGTGTGGTGTGCAGGTTTCCCGATCACCGTTCGACCCACGACGATGAAGGGGCCCCAGACGAGCCACCGACCGGAGAGTCCCCGTACATGCGCCGCCCGCACATACCCGCCCGGCTGCCCCTGGACCCGTGGATCCTGGCCCTCCTCACCACCGTCGGCCTCGCCGCCCTGCTGCCCGCCCGCGGCCCCGCCGCCTCCGTCGCCGAGGGCGCCGCCACCGGGGCCGTGGCCCTGCTCTTCTTCCTCTACGGCGCCCGGCTCTCCACCCGCGAGGCCCTCGACGGCCTGCGCCACTGGCGGCTCCACCTCACCGTGCTGGCCTGTACGTTCGTACTCTTCCCGGTGCTCGGCCTGGCCGCCCGGGTCCTGGTCCCCACCGTCCTCACGCCCCCGCTCTACAGCGGTCTGCTCTTCCTCTGCCTCGTCCCCTCGACGATCCAGTCCTCGATCGCCTTCACCTCGATCGCCCGCGGCAACGTGCCCGCCGCGATCTGCGCGGGCTCCTTCTCCAGCCTGGCCGGCATCGTCCTCACCCCGCTCCTCGCCGCCGGGCTGCTCGGCGGCAGCGGGGGCGGGTTCTCCCTCGACTCCCTCCTCAAGATCGTCCTCCAGCTCCTGCTGCCCTTCCTGCTGGGTCAGGCCCTGCGCCCCTGGGTCGGCGGTTTCCTGGTCCGGAGGAAGAAGGTCCTCGGTCACGTCGACCGCGGCTCGATCCTGCTCGTCGTGTACGCGGCCTTCGGCGCGGGCGTGACCGCCGGGGTCTGGCACCAGGTCAGTGCCGCGCGCCTGGGCGCACTGATGGCGGTGGAAGCCGTACTGCTCGCCGTCATGCTGCTGGTGAGCTGGTACGGGGCGAAGCGGCTCGGGTTCGACCGGGCGGACCGGATCGCGATCCAGTTCGCGGGGTCGAAGAAGAGCCTCGCGGCCGGCCTGCCCATGGCCAGCGTGCTGTTCGGGGCCCAGGCGAGCCTCGCGGTGCTGCCGCTGATGCTGTTCCACCAGATGCAGCTGATGGTGTGCGCGGTGCTGGCGCGCCGCCGTGCCCGGGACGCCGAGTCCGCTGCGGGCGCCGAACTGCCCGCAGGACATGTGGTGGAGGTCTCCTCCAGGGCCCAACACCCCGCGCCGCAGGCCCGGTAGCGTGCGGCGGTGACCTGGATACGCCCGCTCGCCGCCCACGCCGAACGCCCCTGCACCCTGGTGGTCTGCCGCGGCTGCTGCTGCGGGGACCCCCGCAAGAACCCCGGCTCGGACCACGCCGGCCAGTTGGCCCGGCTGCGCGAGGCCGCCGAGGCGTCGGGGGGCCGGCTGGCCGTCCGTACGAGCGACTGCCTCGGACCGTGCGCCCAGGCCAATGTGATCGTGGTCCAGCCCACGACCGAGGCGCGCCGCCGGGGCGCCCGCGCGGCCTGGTTCGGCTGGGCGCTGGACGACACCGCGACCGACGAGGTCATCGCGTGGGCGGAATCAGGCGGTCCGGGCGTCACGCCGATCCCGGCGACCCTGGACCTCCACCGCATCGACCCGCCGAAGCCCGAGGCCAAGGCGAAGCCGGCCGCCAAGGGCCGCGGCCGCGCGGCCCGCCGGGACCGCTGACCGCGGACCGCGGAAACGGCACACCGGCGCACGGGCCGGAGTGCGGCGGACCGGCTGGAGCGGCGCACGGGCTGGACCGGCGGACCGGCGGACCGGCGGACCGCTACAGCGTGATCCGCTCCTCGCCCGCATAGATGTTCATGTTCGGCCCGCGCAGGAAGCCGACCAGCGTCAGGCCCGAATCCAGGGCCAGGTCAACGGCCAGCGAGGACGGGGCCGAGACGGCGGCCAGCACCGGTATGCCCGCCATCACCGCCTTCTGCGCGAGCTCGAACGAGGCCCGGCCCGACACCAGCAGCACCGAGCCGTCCAGCGGAAGGCGGCCGGCCTGGAACGCCCGGCCGACGATCTTGTCCACGGCATTGTGCCGGCCGACGTCCTCCCGCAGGTCCAGCAGCCGGCCCTCCGGCGAGAACAGTCCGGCCGCGTGCAGCCCGCCGGTACGGTCGAAGACCTTCTGCGCCGCGCGGAGCCGGTCCGGCAGCTCGCCGAGGAGCCGCGCGGGAATCCGTACGGTGTCCTCGGCCGCGCTCCGCTGGAGCGGGAAGCGGGTCGCCGTGCGCACCGCGTCCAGGCTGGCCTTTCCGCACAGGCCGCAGGAGGAGGTGGTGTAGACGTTCCGTTCGAGGCTGATGTCGGGCAGTGGCACGTCGGGCGCGAGCTGCACGTTGACCACGTTGTAGGTGTTCGAGCCGTCCTCCGTGGCCCCCTCGCAGTAGGTCACGGCCCGTACGTCCGACGCGGAGCCGAGTACGCCCTCGCTCACCAGGAAGCCCACGGCCAGCGCGAAATCGTCGCCGGGGGTGCGCATCGTGATGGCGAGCGGCTTGCCGTTCAGCCGTATCTCCAGCGGCTCCTCGGCGACCAGCGTGTCCGGGCGGACCCCGGCCGCCCCGTCCCGCACCCGGATGACACGACGGCGCTCGGTGACCCGTCCCATGGTGATCAGCCCGCCCGTTCTTTCCTCGTCGCGCACTCCGTCGTGCAGCTGACGAGCCCATTCTCGCGGATCGCCGCCGCGCGGCGCTCCCGGCAGGAAGATCCTCCGGAATCTCCAAATTAAGGGGCGGTAATCCTGTTGGGTCACGTGCACCTGTACCCACCAGTAGCAGGTCAAGCTGGGTGATCCTGACTTCCGCTTAAGGGGGACCCCGCCTATGACCGGTTCACGCGTGGTGGCGCTAGGGCACTACCAGCCCGCAAAAGTGATCACCAACGAGGACCTCGCGGCGATGGTCGACACCAACGACGAGTGGATCCGCTCCCGGGTCGGCATCAAGACCCGGCACATGGCGGGTCCCGACGAACCGGTGGACGAGCTGGCCTTCCACGCCGCGGGCAAGGCCCTCGCCGGCGCCGGCCTGACCCCCGACGACATCGACCTCGTCCTGGTGGCCACCTCCACCGCGATCGACCGTTCGCCCAACATGGCCGCCCGCGTCGCGGCCAAGCTGGGCATGGGCGGCAGCCCGGCCGTCATGGACCTCAACGTCGTCTGCTCGGGCTTCACCCACGCCCTGGCCACCGCCGACCACGCGATCCGGGCCGGCTCTGCCACCCGCGCCCTGGTCATCGGCGCCGACAAGATGACCGAGATCACCGACTGGACCGACCGGACCACGTGCGTGCTGACCGGCGACGGTGCGGGCGCGGCCGTGGTCGAGGCCTGCGAGGACCCCGGCATCGGCCCGGTCCTGTGGGGTTCGGTCCCGGAGATGGGCCACGCGGTCCGCATCGAGGGCTCCCCGCCGGTCTTCGCCCAGGAGGGACAGTCCGTCTACCGCTGGACCACCAGCCAGCTCCCGGCGCTCGCGCGCAAGGTGTGCGAGAAGGCCGGGATCGCCCCCGAGGAACTGGCCGCCGTCGTCCTGCACCAGGCGAACCTGCGGATCATCGAGCCGCTCGCCGCGAAGATCGGCGCCGTGAACGCGGTCGTCGCCCGCGATGTCGTGGACTCCGGCAACACCTCCGCCGCGAGCATCCCGATGGCGCTCTCGAAGCTGGTCCAGCGCGGCGAGATCCCGACCGGCGCCCCGGTCCTCCTCTTCGGCTTCGGCGGCAACCTCTCGTACGCGGGCCAGGTCATCCGCTGCCCCTAGGGGGTGTCGGGCGGGCTCCCGGCGGCCGGGGCCCAGCGGGCCTCGGCCCCCAGCGCGCACAGGAGTACGACGACCAGCGCGAGCAGCTGCCAGAGCCCGGCGGTGGCCGCGCCGAGCGGGACCGTGGCCAGTACGAGCACCGTCGCGGCCGCCCGGAAGCGGGCCGGGCCGATCCCCAGCACGGCCCGGAAGGCCAGGTCCCCGGCCAGGTAGACGGCGACCCCGCCGGCGAGGACGAGCGCCGGGCCGGTGGCCACCTGCTCGCCCAGGTGCCCGATGGTCTTCTTGACGCCGGCCGCGAAGGCGGCGATGCCGAGGAGCATGGGCAGGAAGGCGTAGTAGTACGCGCGCATCGCCAGCTTGAAACGCTGCTCCCCCTCCGCCTCGGTGAAGACCTGCTCGGCCCGGCCCTCGTCGCGCACGAAGTACGTCCACCACAGCGCGGAGGCGACGGCGAGGGCCAGGAACGCGCCCGCGGCGATCCCCACGGTCAGCGGCAGCGGGCCGACCCCGATGCCGATCGCGATCACGGACTCGCCGAAGACGATGATCAGCAGCAGTCCGTGCCGCTCCACGAGGTGCTCGGCGCTCATGCCGCCGAGCTGCTCGCCGACGGTGGTGACGTCATCGGCGGTCCGGGGAGCCGGCGCCGGCTCCCCGCTCGCCGCGGCCCGCTGCACCAGCTGCGGCACGATGAACTGGATCAGCAGCGCGAGCGTCCACAGGGCCCAGGCGGGCGGTCCGTCGAAGAACCCGGCGGCCAGCACCGCCAGCGCGCACAGCACGTTGGGCAGCGCGAACCAGATCACGCCGAACCCGTGCGCCTGCGTGAACAGCGCGCTGTGCACGAGGACGACGAACAGGTACCCGAGCCCGAAGGCCACCCCGCCCGTGCCGAAGGCCGTCGGCACCGCCAGCGCGCACACCAGGAACGCCCCCATGGCCAGGATCAGCAGCAGCCGGCGCACGGTCCGGTCGGGCGGCACCTGGTTGGTCAGGTGCGCGTAGCCCCCGTACATCCAGAACAGCACGGTGAAGATCACCAGGACCTGGCCGGCGCCGCGGAAGCTGATGTCGTCCGCGAGCAGCACCGTGAGCTGGGTGATGGTGAAGACGAAGACCAGGTCGAAGAAGAGCTCCAACGTGCTGACACGGTGCTGCGTTTCCATGCGCGACTCATACCAGCATCCGGGTGTCCGTCGGGGTCGTCCGACCTGAGGAGTACGCGGATCCCGCCCGGTGGAGGGACGCGCCGCTCGCCGGCGCGGGCGGAGGATGGGGGAACGCCGTCAGCCAGCCGCCGAGGGAAGCGAAAGCCCCATGATCCGCAGGTCCGTCATCCTGACCACCGCCGCAGTCGTCTCGGCCGTGGGGCTCGCGATCGTCGTCGCCCTCCCGGCCGCGGCCGACTGGTACGGGAACCGCCACCAGGAGACGAACGCGTACGCGACGGGAGCCGAGGCGAAGTCGGCCCGGGCCTCGGTGCCGCGCTGGCTGGCGGACGAGGCGGAATCGGTGCGGTACGCGATGCGGACGACCGGCGGCGACCGCCTCCTGAAGGCCACCCTCCCGGACGACCGGCTCCCGACCGCGTGCACGACGGAGCCGCGGACGAGGGCGCAGGAGGTCCCGCTCACGGAGGACTGGTTCCCGAAGGACGCCCGGGCGAAGGCCACCGCGCGCTGCGGCCTCTACTACGCGTACATGGACGGCACCACCCTCTACGCGTGGCAGCACAACGACGACTGGCTGAGGGCCGAGCGCGCCGAACCGGCCCGCTGACCGGCGAGACGCGGGGTCTCGCCGACCCCCCGGGGACATGCGTGCAGGTCAGCGAGCGGCCCGGCCCGAATACCTGGTCGGAGGCACGCCGATCCTTTGCTATTGTTGTCCTTGTCGCCGCGGGAAACCGGGGCCGACCACCTGGTCCGGGTGGCGGAATGGCAGACGCGCTAGCTTGAGGTGCTAGTGCCCTTTATCGGGCGTGGGGGTTCAAGTCCCCCCTCGGACACCAGCAGGAACCCCACTTCGGTGGGGTTCTTTTGCGTTTCCGGGGCTCGTTCGCGGGGCTCCTTCGGCGGGGTCGATCCGGTGGTGCGGCATCATGGGCGCACGGGGTCGGAGGGGAAACAACGTGTCGCACGACGGGCCGGGCAGCAGCATCGTGATCGCCGGACGGTACCGCCTGGAGAGGCGGTTGGGCCGAGGTGGCATGGGGACCGTCTGGCAGGCCTCCGACGAGCTCCTCGGGCGTCTCGTCGCCGTCAAGGAGCTCCATGTCGACGGAGGCACGGAGCGCACGGGTGCCCTGCGGGAGGCCCGGACCGTCGCGCAGGTCAGGCATCCGCACGTGGTGGTGGTGCACGACGTCGTGGAAGACGACGGGCGCCCCCACATCGTCATGGAGCTCGTCGAGGGCGGCTCGCTGGCCGACCGGCTCGCCGGCGACGGGCCGCTGGGTCCCGCCGAGACCGCGAGGATGGGGCTCGCCCTGCTCGGCGCCCTGCGCGCGGCGCACGCGCGCGGGGTGCTCCACCGGGACGTCAAGCCGGCCAACGTGCTCCTGGAGGCGGGGACCGGGCGGGTCGTGCTCACCGACTTCGGTATCGCCCGGCTCACCGGATCCACCACCATCAGCGAGACCGGCGCGTTCGTCGGCTCGCCCGAGTACACCTCGCCCGAGCGGATGCAGGGAGCGACCGCGGGACCCGAATCCGACCTGTGGTCGCTCGGGGTCCTGCTGTGCACGGCGCTGACCGGGAAGTCGCCGTTCCGCCGCGATTCGCTCGGCGGGGTCCTGCATGCCGTCGTGTACGCCGAGATCCGGCCGCCGGCGCAGGCCGGGCCGCTGGCCCCGGTCATCCGCGGCCTGCTGGAACGCCTTCCGGAGCGGCGGATGGAAGCGGCCGAGGCCGAGCGGCTGCTGTCGGCCTACGTGAGCACCGGAGCGGTCCCCGCCGTGGCCGACCGGGCGCCCGGGCCGGGTCCGGAGACCGCCCCGGCGACCGGGACCGCGTCCGGGGTGTCCGGAGCGTCCGGAGCGGGCAGGCCCGGCGGGCCGGGCGGACCGGGAGCCGTCGTCGGCTACTCGCCCACCGAGCACGTCGTACGGCCGTCCGCACCGGCGCGGCCAACCCGGCCGGCTGTCCGGGCGGGGCTGATCGCCGCGCTGTTCGCCGTCGCGGTCGCCGGCGCCGTGGCCGTCACCTCGCAGTTCGGCGAGCAGACCCCGGACCGCGCACGGGGGGCGGCGCCCGCCACCGCGTCCGCGTCCGGCCGGGCCCCTTCCGCCGCCTCCGCAGCCGCCGCCGACGCCAAACCCGCCCGTACGGTGTCGGCTCCCGCGCCCAAGCCCGCGCCCGCCGGGTACCGGACGGTGTCCGACGCCGAGGGCTTCAGCCTCGCCGTACCGAACGGCTTCCAGCGCAGCACCGACGACCAGCGGGTCTTCTACGTGTCCCCGGACGGGGCCTTCCGGATCGGCGTCAAGGCGAACCCCGCGGCCTCCGAGGGGCCGGTCACCGTCATGCGGCTCTCGCACGCGAGCGGCCCGGCCACCAACCCGGGCTACCGCGACGGCACGGTCGTACCGACCACGCACAACGGACTGCCCGCCGCCCTGTGGGAGTTCACCTGGAACGGCTTCACCGCCGCAGAAGGCGCCCGGCACACCTTCGACGTCTGCTGGGAGGAGAACGGGCACATGTACGACGTCTGGGTGTCCGCGCCCGTCGGCCGGCTCCCGGAGGCGCGCAGCCACTTCGACGCGGCGCTGGACTCCTTCGTTCCGGGGGGCTAGGGGGAAGCCCGCGGCACTCCCCCGGCCGCCCCGCGCCCCCGAGCGCGCGCCGCCCCGTCCCGTGCGGCCCGGGATCGGGGCGGTGTTCGGTGTTTCCGGGGTGGTGGGGCGGGGAGTTTCCCTATCCCCGGGCCTGCACACCTCCCTGGGGAGGTCTTGTGGAGGTCTTCGCTCGGTGATCAACCCTGGTGAGGTGTGGGGTAGCGTCGCCGCGCTGCGCGGAGAGGAGCGGGGCATGCGCGAGATCACCGTCCCACCAGTGGTTGTTGCGGCGCCCGTCGGCGGGCTCGCCGACGCCGTGTTCCACCATGCCCAGGAGGATCCCGGCCGGGTGGTGCTCGGACGCAAGACCGACGGGGTCTGGCGGGACGTGACCTCCGGGGAGCTCGCCGCCGAGGTGCTCGCGCTGGCGAAGGGGCTGCTGGCCCAGGGGGTCCGGTTCGGGGAGCGGGTCGCGGTGATGTCCCGGACCCGGTACGAGTGGACCCTGTTCGACTTCGCCCTGTGGGCGATCGGCGCCCAGCCCGTACCCGTCTACCCGACCTCCTCCGTCGAGCAGGTGCACTGGATCCTCCAGGACTCCGACTGCACCGCCTGCGTCGTCGAGGACGAGGACCAGGCCATGACCGTCGGGTCCGTCATCGAGCGGCTGCCGCACCTGCGGCGGCTGTGGCAGCTCGACGCCGGGGCGGTCGACGCGCTCGTCGCGGACGGCCGCGGGGTCGCCGAGGACCTGGTGCACCGGCACCGCGCCGCGGTCACCCCCGATGCCGTCGCCACCGTCATCTACACCTCGGGGACCACCGGCCGCCCCAAGGGCTGCGTGCTCACGCACGGCAATTTCATGTACGAGGCCGACACGATGGTGGCCCGCTGGGAGTCCGTCTTCCAGGCCGGGCCCGGGGAGCAGCCCTCCACCCTGCTCTTCCTGCCGCTCGCCCACGTCTTCGGGCGGATGGTGGAGGTGGCGGCCGTCCGGGCGCGGGTGAAGCTGGGGCACCAGCCGGTGCTGGCGGCGGCCGAGTTGCTGCCGGACCTCGCCGCGTTCAAGCCGACGTTCGTGCTGGGGGTCCCGTACGTCTTCGAGAAGGTCTTCGCGGCGGCCCGCCGCAAGGCGGAGGCTGAGGGGCGTACGGGCCCCTTCGACCGGGCGGTCGAGACGGCCGTACGGTACGCGGAGGCGCGCGAGCAGAAGGCGTTCGGGACCGGGCCGGGCCCCTCGGCGGGGCTGCGCATGGAACACCAGCTCTTCGAGAAGCTGGTGTACGGGAAGGTCCGCGAGGCGATGGGCGGCCGGGTGCGGCACGCCATGTCGGGCGGGTCGGCGATGTCGCGCCGCCTCGGGCTGTTCTTCGACGGGGCCGGGATCACGGTGTTCGAGGGCTACGGCCTGACCGAGTCCTGCGCGGCGGCCACCGCGAACCCGCCGGGCGCGACGAAGTACGGCACGGTGGGCCGGCCGATCCCGGGCAGTACGGTGCACATCGCCGAGGACGGGGAGGTGTGGCTGCACGGGAGCCACGTGTTCGCCGGGTACCTGAACGACCCGCGCTCCACGGAGGCGGTGCTGCGGGACGGCTGGCTGGCGACCGGGGACCTGGGGCGCCTCGACGAGGACGGGTACCTCACGATCACCGGGCGCAAGAAGGAGATCCTGGTGACGTCCAACGGCAAGAGCGTCTCGCCGACCGCCCTGGAGGAGCGGGTGCGTTCGCATCCGCTGGTCGCGCAGTGCGTACTGGTCGGCAACGACCGGCCGTACGTGGCCGCGCTGCTCACGCTGGACATGGAGGGGATTGCGCACTGGCTGTCGATGCGCGGGCGTCCGCAGCTGCCGGCGGCGCAGCTGGTCCACGACCCGGATCTGACGGCGGAGGTGCGGCGGGCGGTGGTGGCCGCGAACACGCTGGTCTCGCAGGCCGAGGCGATCCGCACCTTCCGGGTGCTGGCGGAGCAGTTCACGGAGGAACGGGGTCTGCTGACGCCCTCGCTGAAGCTGAAGCGGCGGGCGATCGAGAAGGCGTACGCGCAGGAGGTGGCGGCCCTCTACCAGCCCTGACGAGCGTCGACGCGCCCTCTCGCACGCTAGCTGACGATCCGTCATTTCTTCTCGTCAGCGATATTGACGAGTCGTCAGGTCGCGCACAGAATGCGGGGATTCCGACCGGAGGGGATCCCACCCATGCTGCGACCGATCCGCACCCTGGCCGCCGCGGCGGCGGCGCTCGCGCTCGTCTCCGCCTGCAACTCCGCCTCCACCAGCTCCTCCCCCGGCAAGCCCGGGAGCGCCGCCGGCAACTCCCGCGGCGTGAGCGCCGACTCGATCAAGGTCGGCGGGATCGTCTCCATGACCTCCGCCAGCGGGTACAGCAAGAAGGACACCGACCTCGGCGCGAAGGCCAGGTACCTGAGGGCCAACGCCGAGGGCGGGATCAACGGACGCAAGATCGACTACCGGGGTGCGGAGGACGACGGGCAGGACCCCGGCAAGAACCTGGCCGCCGCCCGCAAACTCGTCCAGCAGGACAAGGTCTTCGCGGTCGCCCCGATGAGCTCGGTCACCTTCTCGGGCGCCGACTTCCTGGAACAGGAGAAGGTCCCCACCTTCGGCTGGGGCACCCTGCCCTCCTTCTGCGGGCCCGAGTACATCTACGGGTTCAACGGCTGCCTGGTCCCCTCCCCCGGCGGCACCCTCAACCAGACCTGGCCCGAGGGCATCGGTCAGCTCCTCGGCGGCGCGCAGGGCAAGTCCGTCGCGGTCATCGCGAACGACAGCGACGCCGGGAAGTTCGGCATCCGCACCTTCCAGCAGGGCTTCGCCGCCGCCGGGTTCGAGGTCGCCTACGCCAAGGCCTCCGTACCCGCGACGGCGGTGCCGAGCGACTGGTCGGCGTACGTGAAGGAGATCCTGGAGAGCAACGGCGGCAAGGCCCCCGACGCCGTCGTCTCGGTCATGCAGACCCCCAACAACATCGGCCTGTTCACCGCGCTCAAGCGCAGCGGCTACCAGGGACTGCTCTCCGACCCGACCGACTACGACCCCGGACTGCTCGCCAAGGACGCGACCAAGCAGGCCCTCGACGGGGTGCACGTCCTGTTGCAGTTCCAGCCGTTCGAGTCGGCGGACCCGAAGATGGCGCAGTTCAAGGCCGACGTGAGGGCGGCCGCGGGCGGGCAGGACGTCCCGCTGAGCATGCACACGCTCACCGGGTACATGTCGGCCGACCTGTTCGTCTCCATTGCGCAGAAGGCGGGCAAGGACCTGACCGTCGAGTCCTTCCAGGCCGCCGCGCAGGGCTTCTCCGACACCGGCACGCTCGTCGGCGACCGCTCGGAGCCCAAGGGGCAGAAGGACAGCTTCGGCTGCGGGGCACTCGTCCAGCTGCGCGGCGGGGCGTACGAGGTCTCCGTACCCTTCTCGTGCCGCCGGCCCATCCCCTTCAAGTAGGGCCGCCGGCATGGGAGATCTGCTCGTCTTCGTGCTGAGCGGACTGGTCTCCGGCGCCCTGTACGCACTGCTGGCCACCGGGCTGGTGCTGTCGTACTCGGCGTCCGGGCTGTTCAACTTCGCGCACGGGGCCACCGCCTACCTGTGCGCGCTGACCTTCTACGAGGTGCACTCCGGGCTGGGCTGGCCGGCGGTCCCAGCGGCCCTGCTGGTCGTGTGCGTACTGGCCCCCGGGCTCGGATGGGGACTGGACCGGCTGATGTTCCGGCGGCTCGCGCGGGTCGGCGAGACGGCGCAGATCGTCGCCACGATCGGGCTGCTGGTGGCGCTGCCGGCGGCCGGGCTGTGGGCCGTGGAGCTGCTGGGGGACGCGGGCGCGCCGGTGAAGCCCGCGGAGAACCAGTTCGGGCTGCCGGGGGTGGGGCCGAGCCCGGCCCGGAGCTGGCAGCCGCTCGACGGGGTGGGCGTCGACTCCGACCAGCTGATCACGTGGGTGGTGACGGCGGTGGTGGCGGTGGGCCTGTGGGTGCTGATGCGGCACACGCGGCTGGGGCTGCGGCTGCGGGCCGCCGTCGACAACCGCTCGCTGACCGAGCTGCGCGGGATCAGCGCCGACCGGCTGTCTTCGGTGGCCTGGATGATCTCGTCCGCGCTGGCGGGGCTGGCGGGGGTGCTGGCGACGCCGCTGCTGGGGCTGTCGGCGCACGACTTCACCCTGTTCCTGTTCGTCTCGGCGACGGCGGCGGTGATCGGGCGGTTCGCGTCCGTGCCGCTCGCGTTCGCGGGCGGGCTGGGGCTCGGGGTACTGCAGAACCTGGTGGCCGGGTACGCCTCGTTCGCCGAGGGGATCACCGGGTTCCGGACGGCGGTGCCGTTCCTGATCCTGTTCGGCGGGCTGCTGGTGCTGGCCCGGCGGGGGCGGACGGCGGGGACCGCGGCGGGAGACGCGGGCGGCCCGGACGCGGCTCCCGCGGACCATCTGGCGGGGGCTTCGTGGGGCCGCCGATGGGGGGTGTGGGCGGTGGCCGCCGGGGCGTTGGGCGTGGCCTTCTACACCGTGACCACGCCGTTCTGGAGCGGGCTGCTCGCACAGGGGCTGGCCCTCGGCCTGGTGTTCATGTCCTTCACCGTGGTGACCGGGCTCGGGGCGATGGTCTCGCTGGCGCAGGGCACGTTCGTGACCGGGGCCGCGCTGGTGGCGGGGCTGCTGATGAGCCGGGGCTGGCCGTTCGTGGCGGCGCTGGCGGTGGGCACCTGCGTGGCGGCGGTGCTCGGGGCGCTGGTCGCACTGCCGGCGCTGCGGCTGGGCGGGCGGACGCTGGCCCTGGCGACGCTGGCGCTGGCGTTCCTCGCGGACCAGGTGCTGTTCCAGATGCGGTGGCTGCGGAACGGGGACTCCGGGTGGTCCGTCCCGCGGCCGGTGTTCGGGCCGGTGGACCTCGGCGACGACCGGGCGCTGGGGGTGGCGCTGGTGGTGGTCGTCGCGGTGTGCGGGGCCGGGCTGAGCGCGCTGCGGAACTCGCCCTCGGGGCGGGCGATGCTGGCCGTGCGGTCGGCGCCGGCCGCGGCGATGGCCTCGGGGGTGTCCGTCCTGCGGACGAAGCTGCTGCTGTTCACGGTGTCGGCGGGGCTGGCGGGATTCGGGGGCGTGCTGGTCGCTTCGTACAACACCCGGATCACGGCGACGGACTTCACCGCCATGACGGGGCTGGTGTGGCTGGCGGTGGTGGTGGCGGCGGGGGTGCGGCGGCCGCAGTACGCGGTGGTGGCGGGGCTGGTCTTCGCGGTGGCCCCGCGGGTCCTGGCGGACTACGCGACGGAGTCCGCGCACCTGCCGGTGATCCTGTTCGGGCTGGCGGGGCTGGCCTTGGCCAACGATCCGGACGGGTATTGCGCCGCGGTTCCGGTGCGGTGGGCGAGGCGGCGGGCCGGTGCCTACGGCGGGGGTGCCGGTGCCTCAGGCGGGGGTGCCGGTGCCTCAGGTGGAGGTACCGGTGCCTCAGGCCGGGGTACGGGGGCTGCCGGTGGAGGTACCGGTTCCTCGGGCGGGGGTACGGGGGCTGCCGGGCCGGAGCCGGAGCCTGGCCCTGCGGGACTCTCCCCCGCCCCGCCCCTTCCCGGAACCGGGCTGCGCCCGGAGCCCTTGCGGGGGCTCCGGCCCCGTACCCACGGGCCTCGGACGCCGGCCGGGCCGGCCGGGCCGGGCTCCGTCCTGGAGTTGCGCGGCGTCACCGCCGGGTACGACGGCGGGCTCGTCCTGCACGGGGTCGATCTCGCCGTCCGCAGGGGGGAGATCCTCGTCGTGCTCGGGCCGAACGGGGCCGGGAAGAGCACCGCCTGCCGGGTCGCCGCCGGCCTGCTGCCCGCCGAAGGCGGGGCGGTCCTCGTACGGGGGCGGGACGCGACCCGTGACGGGCCCGTGCGGCGGGCCCGGAGCGGGGTGCTGCTGGCCCCCGAGGGGCGGGGGATCTTCCCGGCGCTGACCGTCGAGGAGAACCTCGCGCTCCACCTCCGCGAGGCGGACGCGCGGACCTGCGTCTACGACCGCTTCCCCCGGCTCGCCGAGCGGCGCGGGGTGGCCGCCGGGGCCCTGTCCGGCGGTGAGCAGCAGATGCTGGCCCTCGCTCCGCTGCTCCAGCGGCCGCCCGAGGTGCTGATCGCCGACGAGCCGTCCATGGGGCTGGCCCCGCGGGTGGTGGAGGAGGTGTACGCGCTGCTCACCGAGCTCCGCGACGCCGGGGCCGCGCTGCTGCTCGTCGAGGAGAAGGCCGCCGGGATCCTCGGGGTCGCCGACACCGTCGCGTACCTCTCCCGGGGCCGGGTCACCTGGTGCGGGCCGCGCGCCGAGGTGGAGGCCGACCGGCTCACCGCGGCCTACCTGGGGAGGGCGACATGACGGCGGCGCCGTACGTACTGGAGGGCTCCGGCATCAGCGTCCGGTTCGGCGGCGTGAAGGCGCTGACCGGGGTGGACCTCGGGGTCCGGGCCGGGGAGGTGTGCGGGCTGATCGGCCCCAACGGGGCCGGGAAGACCACCCTGTTCGATGTCCTGTCCGGGATCCGGCGGCCCGACCGGGGGCGGATGCTGCTGGACGGGGCGGACATCACCCGCCGCTCCCCGGTCTGGCGGGCCCGGCACGGGATGCGCCGGACGTTCCAGCGGCAGCAGTTGTTCGGGCAGCTCAGCGTGGCCGAGAACCTCCTGGTCGCGCAGGAGTGGCGCGGCGGCGGGGGCGGCCTCGCCGCCGACCTCCTCGGGGCGCCGGCGCGGCGCCGGCGGGAGCGGGAACGGCGCGAGCGCGGCGAGCGGGTGCTGGCGTCCTGCGGGATCGGCGCGCTGGGGGCGGCGTACGCGGGCGGGCTGCCGGTCGGCCAGGCCCGCATGGTCGAGCTGGCCCGCGCGGTGGCCGATCCGCCGCGCGTGCTGCTGCTGGACGAGCCCGCGTCCGGTCTGTCGGCGCCCGAGCGCGAGCAGCTCGCGGGGGTCGTCCGGCGGCTGGCCGGGGAGGAGGGGTGCGCGGTGCTGCTGGTGGAGCACGACGTGGCGTTCGTCATGGAGCTCTGTACCCGGGTGGTGGTCCTGGACCTCGGCATCGTCCTCGCCGAGGGCTCACCGGCCGCAGTCCGGGCCGATCCGCTGGTCCGGGAGGCCTATCTGGGGGTGTCCTGACGGTGTGTCCGGTCCGGGTGGGCCGCCTCGGCGGGAATACGCTCGCGGGGGCGGCCGGCTGTCGCCCCTCGGACGCCCGTACGTCCGTAGGCCCGTACGTCCGTAGGCCCGTACGCCCGCCGGTCCGTACGTCCGTACACCCCGGTCCGTACGCTCCGGCCCGTACGCCCCAGCCCGTCGACCCGAGGGAACAGCAAGACGTGAACGACGTCCCCGCCATCCGGCTCAACAACGGCACGCCCATGCCCCAGCTCGGGTACGGCGTCTTCCAGGTACCGGACTCCGAGGCCGCGCAGGCGGTCGGGGCCGCGCTGGAGGCGGGGTACCGGAGCATCGACACGGCGGCCGCCTACCGCAACGAGACGGGCACCGGCCGGGCGATCGCCGCCTCCGGGCTGCCGCGCGAGGAGCTGTTCATCACCACCAAGCTGTGGAACGACCGCTCCCGCACCTGGCAGCGCGACGACGTGCTGCGCGCGCTGGACGGCTCCCTCGCCAAGCTGGGCCTCGACCACCTCGACCTGTACCTGATCCACTGGCCGCGCCCGATGCGCGACGACTTCCTCACCATCTGGAAGACCTTCGAGGAGATCGCGGAGAGCGGCCGCGCCCGCGCCGTCGGAGTGTCCAACTTCCGCCCCGCCGACCTGGAACGGCTCGGGGCCGAGAGCGCGCTGGTCCCGGCCGTGAACCAGATCGAGCTGCACCCGCTCTTCCCGCAGGCCGAGCTGCGCGCCCTGCACGCGAAGCTCGGCATCACCACCGAGGCCTGGTCCCCGCTCGGCCAGGGCAAGGAGCTGCTGACGCTCCCGGCCGTCGTCGAGACCGCCGCCCGGCACGGGCGCTCCCCCGCCCAGGTGGTGCTGCGCTGGCACCTGCAGCTCGGGAACGTCGTGATCCCCAAGTCGGTGACCCCGGCGCGGATCCGGGAGAACCTGGACGTGTTCGGCTTCGAGCTGGACGCCGACGACCTCGCCGCGCTGGACGCGCTGGGCCGGGGAGCCTCGGCCGGGCGGATCGGGCCGGACCCGGCCGAATTCGACATCTGAGCCCCGGATGAGCCTGCCCGACGGGGTCTACCGGATCCGGAACGTCGCCAGCGGCCTGCTGCTCCAGCTGGAGGGCAGCAGCCGGGTGGGCGTGGGCCCGGACGGGCCGCCCGCACCGCCAGCGGCCCGGCAGTGGCGGATCTCGCCGGTCCACAGCGGCGGCGGGATCGTGCACATCGTCAGCGTGCACAACGACAAGCGGCTGGACGTCGCGAACGCGTCGACGGAGAGCGGCACCCGGGTCCAGGTGTGGCGGGCGAACGCGTTCGGGGCGCAGGAGTGGATCGTCGAGGAGCACCTCGACGATCCCGGGGTGGTGTCCCTGATCGCCTGCATCAGCGGCCTGCCGCTGGAGGCGGACGAGGAGGGCCGGGCCCGCCAGTGCGAGGACAGCGACTCCCCCGCCCAGTGGTGGCGGCTGGACCCCGCCTGAGGAGGTGGCGGACCCCACCCGCGCGGACGTGTCAGCTCGCCCCATGTGCGGGGGCGAGGGCCTCGACGCGCTCGGCGAGCGCGAAGTCGGCGCCGGTGACGGCGTCACCCGCGCTGTGCGTGTTCACGGACACCCGGACCGTGTTGTAGCCGAGGGTCAGGTCGGAGTGATGGTTCAACTCGTCCTGGACCGAGGCGATGTGGGCCACGAGGGCGCTCGCCGCGAAGTGGGTGCCCACCCGGTACGTGCGGATGATCCGGTCGTCCTCGAAGGCCCAGCCGGGGAGCTCCCGCAACCGGTCCTCGATCTCCTTCTGCGAAAGCGGCTCGTCTGCCATCGGCATGCTCCTTCACCGTTCGGACCCGACTTCTGACGTGGAGTCAAGGTTCCCACAGCGCACGCCGGAGGGAAGGTTTCGCGCCATAGTGCGTGCGGGTACTTCCGCGCCTTCCGGGCCGGGGGTGACGCCCCTATGCTCCTGCGCCGGACGTGACCGTTACCGCCGGTAACGCATAGCTGGACGAACACGTCCCGGACGAAGGGGCTTCCTCATGGCGCGCACGGGCAGTTCGAGACGTACGTTCATCGCCGGCGCGGGGGCGGCGGCCACCGCCGGGGCGCTGGGAGCCACCGGGGCCCTGGCCGCCCCCGCCCACGCCCAGACGCCCGCCCCCGCCCAGGCCCGGACCGGGTCCCCGGGCACCGCCGGCCGCCGGGTCGCTGTCCTCGGCGGCGGGGTCGCCGGACTCACCGCCGCCCACGAACTCGCCGAGCGCGGCTACGCCGTCACCGTGTACGAGCGCCGCGCGCTCGGCGGCAAGGCCCGCAGCATGGACGTCCCCGGCAGCGCCCGCGGCGGCCGCCGGCCGCTGCCCGCCGAGCACGGCTTCCGCTTCATCCCGGGCATTTACCACAACCTGCCCGACACCATGCGGCGCATCCCGTTCCCCGGCAACGCCCACGGCGTGTGGGACAACCTCGTCGCGCCGCCCGAGATGATGTTCGCCCGGGCCGCCGGCCGCGAGGACCTGCGCGCGCCCATCCCCTGGCCGGGTCACTCCCCCGCCGCGCTGACGCCCGACGAGATCCGCCGCGCCCTGACCGGCATCCTCCAGTCGCTGGTCCGGCTGCCGCCGCACGAGACCGCGTACTTCGTCGACCGCGTGCTGGTCTTCCTCACCAGCTGCGACGAGCGCCGCGACGAGGTCTGGGAGAACACCCCCTGGTGGGAGTTCGTACGGGCCGAGCAGATGTCGAACGAGTACCAGCGCATCCTCGCCGTCGGCATCACCCGCAACATCGTCGCGACCAAGGCCGAGGAGGCATCGACCCGCACCGTCGGCACCCTGGGCGAGGCCTTCGTCTTCAACGCCCTCGGACGCGGGGCGGACGGGCCGCCGGACCGGATCCTCAACCTGCCGACGAACGAGGCCTGGATCGACCCCTGGGAGGCCCATCTGCGCACGCTCGGCGTGGAGTTCAGGATCGGCTGGACGGTGCAGGACGTGCAGTACGGGAACGGCCGCGTGAGCGGGGTCGGGGTCCTGGACCCGGCCGGGGTCCGGCAGACCGTCACCGCCGACCACTACGTCAGCGCGCTGCCGGTCGAGCACGCCCGGCGCACCTGGAGCGCCGGGCTGCGGGCGGCGGACCCGATGCTGGGCCGCTGCGACCGGCTGGAGACGGACTGGATGACCGGCATCCAGTTCTACCTCACCGAGCGTGCGCCCCTCGTCCACGGGCACCTCAACTGCATCGACTCCCCTTGGTCGTTGACGGCGATCCAGCAGGCCGAGCACTGGCCGGCCCGCGACTTCCCGGCCGACTACGGGGACGGGGTGGCGGTCGACTGCCTGTCGGTGGACATCTCGGACTGGGACAAGCCGGGGATCCTGTACGGGAAGACGGCCAAGCAGTGCACCCGCGACGAGGTCGCCCGCGAGGTGTGGGCGCAGCTCAAGGCCTCCCTCAACGACACCGGGAAGACCCTGCTGACCGACCGCACCCTGCACTCGTGGTTCCTGGACCCGGGCGTGGACGGGCTCGGCACCCCGAACCCGACCAACCAGGACCAGCTGCTGATCCACCCCACGGGCACCTTCCACAACCGGCCGAGCGCGGCCACCCGCATCCCCAACTTCTTCCTCAGCGGGGACTACGTGGCCGTCGACATCGACCTCGCGACGATGGAGGGCGCCAACGCCTCGGCCCGGGCCGCCGTCAACGCCCTGCTGGAGCGGGACGGTTCACCGGCGCAGCGGTGCGCGGTCCTGCCGATGTACCGGTCCCCGGAGGTGGAGTCCTTCAAGCGCCACGACCTGTGGCGCCACCGGCTCGGCCTGCGCAACGTCTTCGACCTGGGCTGAGCCGCGGCGTGCGCACGCTCCGCTAACGTCGTGCGCATGACCTCGACCCCGTCCGTAGGAGCCCTGCTGCGCACCTGGCGGGAGCGGCGCGGCATCAGCCAGCTGGAGCTGGCGGGCCGCGCCGACTCCTCGTCCCGGCACATCAGCTTCATCGAGACCGGCCGGTCCCGGCCGAGCAAGGAGATGGTCCTGCGGCTCGCGGACCACCTCGACGTACCGGTCCGCGAACGCAACGCGCTGCTGCTCGCGGCCGGTTACGCCCCGCACTACGCGCAGACCCCGCTGGACGACCCGTCGATGGGGACGCTGCGCGAGGGCCTGGAGCGGCTGCTGACCGGCTACGAGCCGTATCCGGCGCTTGTCGTGGACGCCACGTACGGCGTCGTCGCGGCCAACCGCGGCATCGCGATGCTGCTCGACGGGCTGCCCCGGCACCTGCTGGTCCCGCCGCTGAACGCCATGCGGATCACCCTGCATCCGGAGGGCCTCGCCCCGCGGATCCGCAACCTCCCGGAGTGGCGCGGGCACCTGCTGGCCCAGATGGAGCGGCAGATCGCGCTGTCCCGCTCGGCGCCGCTGCGCGCGCTGTACGAGGAGGTGTCCGCGTATCCGGCCGAAGCCGGGCCGCGGGACGCCGGGGCAGGCGACGGACCCGGTGAGGGCGCCGCGTCCATCGCGCTGCCGCTGCTGATCGAGCACGACGGACACCTGCTCTCCTTCGTGTCCTCCATCGCGACGTTCAACACGCCGATGGACGTGACCGTCGCCGAACTGGCCATCGAGACGCTGCTGCCGGCCGACCCGGCGACGGCGAAGTACCTGCGCTCGCTGGGGCCCTGAGGCCCCGGTCCGCAGCGCCGACCAGGAGACGGGCCCCGGGGCCGAGTGCGCGGCTCCGGAACCCGTTGCCCCCACTGTGCCGCCGCCTCCCGCCGCGGTCGATTACCTCCGCGGTCATGCCGGTTCCGGTGGTGGGTGCGGCGGCACGTGGCGTGCCAACCTTCTTTGACTCACATCGCAAGAAAGGTTGGGATTCGCCTGTTTCGGCGACGGGCGGAGGGCTACGCTGCACCCAGCCGAAGCCCTCGAACGTCCTCTCGACATACGGAGAACCTCACGGTGCCAGCCGCCGACCGACCCGATCTGGCCTCCGTGTGGGCCCGCGTCGCGTCATCGGCCGAGCGGAGCGGCCGGGATCCGGCCGAGGTGCTGTGCCCGGAGCGGCTGAGCCGGCTGTGCGGGGTCGAACCCGCGCTCATCCCGCAGGTCGTGGCCGGGACCGCACCCGAAGTACCCCTGTGCCTGCGGGTGCACCGGCGCTTCCTGCGGTTGCGGGCCACCCGCCGCGACAAGCACGGCCGGGAGTGGTCGCTGGCCGCCATCGCGGAGGACTTCCAGGCGCCCGGCGCCTCCCTCGGCCCCCTCAACGCGGGCACCGGACTGCCCCGGCTCGGCCACGCGGCGGGCGTGCAGCGGTTCTTCGGGGTCTACGCCGGCTTCCTCCTCGCGGACAGCCAGTGCGCCGTGGAACACGCCCTCTCCACCGCAGGCCCCGACGCCTCGGCGGACCTCGGGCACCTCTCGTACCTGACGGGCATGGACCCGCAGGACATCCGGCTCACCCTCGACGGCAGACCGCCACGGCTGCCGCTGAAGGAGCAGGTCCGGCGGCGCTTCGAGCACCTGCGGCGCACCCGGCCGCGCGCGGACGGCCAGGCCCACTCCCTCGCCGCCATCGCCCACTCCTTCTACGCGTCGGGGCAGTCGCTGACCCGCCTCGCGCGCGGCGAGGGCCTGCCCAACCTCGCGGCGGCCGCCGGGATCCAGCGCTTCTACGGGGTCGACGGCGGCTTCCTGCTGGCCGACGACAGCGAGGCGCTCGCCACCGCCCTCGCCGGGATCGAGCACGAGCTGGAAACCGCCGAACGCAGCACGGAGAACCCGATGCTGGCCGTCCTGCGGGCGCACGATGTACGGAGCATCGTCACGCGCGCCGGGCGGCTCTCCCCGGCGGGCTGGAAGTCACTGGCCGACCACCTCGACGACCTGCTGGCACGCGAGGGACAGCTGACACGCGAGAGCGCGGGCCGCACGGCGGTGCCGGACGACCGTAAGGCTGCCGAGGGGGGAGCACCATGAGGACCACACGCACCATGCGGAAACTCGGCGGAGATCTGCTGGCGGAAGCGCGTCTGGCGCGGCCGGCCGATGCCGCCGGGATCATCGGGAGCCTGTGCGCCGCGTACGGCCGCAGGCGCGGCGGCCGGCCGGTGGAGTTCCGGTTCGCCGGATTCCCGCCCGACACGGCCAGCGGGCTGTGGCTGGAGATGGAAGAGCGCGACCTGCTCGTCATCGAGGAGCGCACCCGGCCCGAGCACCAACTCGTGATCGCCTGCCACGAGTTATGGCACCTGGAGGAAGGCACCTGCGACAGCCACGGCCCGGGCATGGCCGTGGCGGCCCGGCTCACCGGAGACCGGGGCGACCTCGCGGAGTTACTCCACTCGGAGACCGGACTGGGCAGCGTGGTCCGGCAGGCGGCCGCTCGCGCCGACCGGGAGGATCCGGCGGAGATCCGGGCCGAGACCTTCGGCCTGTACCTCGGCCAAGTCCTCAAGGCGTACTTGCCGGAGCCCCGCGAGGAGCGGTTCCCCGAGGCGATCGAGCGCATCAAGACCTCGCTCGGATGGGGCCGTTGAGACAGGCCCCCGCGGCGTACCGATGACGCCCCGGCGACCGGCGCCTCCCCCTCCCGACGCACCTCACGCGCGCCGCTGCCCCCGCACGGCCCTGACAGAGAGCACCACGATGACCCAGTCCTCCCCGCCCCGCCACGCCGTCGTCATCGGCGGCAGCATGGCCGGCCTGCTCGCGGCGGCCGTGCTCGCCGAGCACGCGACGGTCACGATCATCGACGCCGACACGCTGCCCGACAGCCCGGCGCCGCGGCGCGGACTCCCGCAGGCCCGCCACGTCCACGTCATGTGGTCGGGCGGGGCGCGCGCCATCGAGAAGATACTCCCGGGCATCACCGACGCGTGGACGGCGGCCGGCGCGATCCGCCGCAGCCTGCCCACCGACCTGGTCACCATGACCGCCCAGGGCTGGATCCCGCGGTGCGGGGAGAAGCAGTTCAACATCTCGTGCAGCCGCGACCTCCTCGACGCGGTGGTCCGCGCCCGGGTGACCGGCCTGCGCGGTGTCACCACGCTCCAGCGGAGCCGCGTACGGGCCCTGGAGGGCACGGCGGCCCGCGTCACCGGCGTCCGCGTCGACACCCCCGGGGAGCAGGACCGGCTGGTGACCGCCGACCTCGTGGTCGACGCGAGCGGGCGCGGCTCCCGGGCCCGGGCCTGGCTCCAGGAGCTGGGGGTCGGCGGGATCAGACAGGCCCAGGTCGACTCCGGCCTGGTGTACGCGACACGGATCTTCGAAGCCCCCGCCGGGGCGCACGAGATGGGCTTCCCGATCGTCAACGTGCAGTCCGACCCGCGGGTGTACGTACCCGGCCAGACCGCGACGATCGTCCCCATCGAGAACGGCCAGTGGCAGGCCACCCTGTCCGGCACCCGCGGCGGCCAGCCCACCGGCGACCCCGAGCGGTTCATCCCGTTCGCCAAGGGCCTGCGCGACCCGATCGTCGGCGAGCTCCTCGCCGGCAGGAAGCCCCTGAGCGACATAGCCGTCACCCAGGGCACCGCCAACCGCCGGGTCTACTTCGAGAAGGCGGACCTGCCCGACGGGTTCTTCGCCGTCGGCGACTCCGTCGCCACCTTCAACCCGCTGTACGGGCAGGGCATGACCGTCGCCGCGCAGGGGCTGCTGGCCGTACGGACCCTGCTGCGCACCCAGGGGCTCGCCCATCCCTCCTTCGGCCGCGAGGCGCAGCGCGCGCTCGTCCCGCAGGTGTCCACCGCCTGGGAGCTCGCCACCTCGCAGGACATCCTGTACCCGGGGGCCACCGGCATGAAGCCGCGGGCCGGTCTCGGGCTGCTCAACGCGTACGTCAACCGGCTGATGACCGGGGCCACCACGCGGGAGGCGCTGACCGCCGCGTTCCTCCAGGTCATCACCATGAGCAGCACCCCCGCGTACTGGCTGCGCCCCTCGGTGGTCTGGCGGGTGCTGCGCGCCTCGGACCAGGGCGCGCTGAAGGCGCCGCCGCTGACCGCGGCGGAGCGGGCCGTCGCGGGCCTCGACCAGGGGTCCGGACCGGTCGATCCCGTGGGACCCGTCGGTCAGGCGCGATGAACGACGGTCTCATCCTCTACGTTCCCGGGTCGGTGATGATCCTGGCGCTGCTGATCAAAGCGCCGACCCTGCGCCGGGGCTGGGACCAGCCGCTCATGCGGGCCGTGTGCACCCTGCTCGTCGTCGGCTGCCTCGTCATGTTCCTGGCGGCGCCGCCGACGATCTCCGCGGTCAACCGGCTCACCGGGATCGTCAACTTCTCGGCCCCACTGGTGTACAGCGTGCTGACCGCGTTCTCGGGCTCGTGCATCGTCCTGGTCCTGCAGTGGGGCGGTGGCCCGCCCGCCGTCGTACGCCGGGCCACCCGGCTGACGGTGGCCGTGTTCGGCGCCGTCACGCTGCTCATCGTCGTCCTGTTCACGATCGGCGACGCGCCCGTGGAGCGCCTGCGCGACCTGGACACGTACTACGCGAACACGCCCTGGCTGCGCGAGATGATCGTCTGCTACCTGCTCGCGCACACCGTGGGCAGTTCGACGCTGACCCTGCTGTGCTGGAAGTGGCTGCTGCGCGTGCGCCCCTCGCTGCGTCCGCTGCGCACCGGACTGGCCCTGATCGTGCTCGGCGGGGTGCTGGACCTGTGCTACCTGGTCGCGAAGTGGGCGGCGGTCGGCGCCCGCTGGGCGGGCCGTGACTGGGACGGCCTGTCCACGTACGTGGCCCCGCCGTTCGCCTCCGCCGCCGCGCTGATGGTGGGCTCGGGGTTCATCGTCCCGCTGGTCGGCGGCTCGGCGGCCTGGCGGGACTTCAGCCGGTACCGGCGGCTGCACCCGCTGTGGAAGGCGCTGCGCGGCTTCGCCGCGTCGAGCGTGACGACGGTGCCGCTGACCTGGTGGTCGCCGATCGGGATCCGGCTGATCCACCGCGAATCGGTGATCGACGACGGGATCCTGGCCCTGGCCTGCTGGTTCGACCCGGCCGTACGGGGCGCCGCGTACGAGGCCGCCCTCGGCCAGGGCCTGTGCGAGTCGCGGGCTTCGGTCGTGGCCGACGCGGCCATGCTCGCCGCGGCCTGCCGGCGCCGGGAGGCGGCCGCGGCCGCCGAAGCCGCCGAAGCCGCCGACCGGGTGGCCGCGGCCGACCAGGGGCTGCCCGAGCCGTACCGGCTGGACTCCCGGCCGCTGGCCGCACTGGCCCGGGAGTTCCGCACCTCCCCCATCGTGGCGGCCGTACGGCGGGACCCGGCCGCGCTCTGAGGCTCTGGGGCCCGCGGCGGCCGGCGCGGGCGGCGGACGCCCGCGGCCCGGACCGGGGGCGGGCTGCCCGCCCGCGGCCCGCACCGTCGGCGGGCCGCCCGCGCCGGTCTCAGCCGACGAGGGCGTCCTCGGGCTCGGGATTGCGGGCGAGCCAGGCCCCGTACGCCCGTACCCGGCGCCAGTGCTGGAGCTGGTCGAGGGCGAACGTGGCCCGCGGGGAGGCCTCCGGGCGCGGCTCCAGTCCGCGCGCCAGCCGGTGCAGCTGGAACCGTACGAAGGCCAGCAGCGCGGCGCCGGCCAGGTCCCGGTCCTTCCACCGCAGCCGCTCCACGAGCACCCGTACGTCTTCCCCGGCGCGCCAGCGGGCCGGCAGGTCGGGGCGGAACGCCAGCGCCGAGGCGAGCCCGACGACGGACACCCCGCGCGCCAGGACCTTCCGCGCGGTCTCCTGCCGGCCTATCCCGCCGGTCAGCATCAGCGGCATCGTGGCCGCGTCCAGGAACTGCTCGGCGAAGGAGAGGAAGTACGCCTCCCGCTCAAGGGTGCGCAGATCGGCGGTGCGGCCCAGGGTCGCGGGGCTCTCGACGCTGCCGCCGGACAGTTCGACCAGGTCGACGCCGAGGCCGCCGAGGGCCGCGAGGACCTGCGCCGCGTCCTCGGTGTCGAAGCCGCCGCGCTGGAAGTCGGCGGTGTTGAGCTTGACGCCGACCGCGAAGCCGGGGCCGGCCTGCGCGCGGACGGCCCGGACGACCTCGGTGAGCAGCCGGACCCGGTTCTCCAGGCCGCCGCCCCAGCGGTCGGTGCGCCGGTTGACCAGCGGGGAGAGGAACTGGCTGATCAGGTAGCCGTGGGCGGCGTGGATCTGCACCCCGTCGAACCCGGCCTCCTCGGCCCGCCGGGCCGTGACGGCGAACCGGGCGACGGTGGCCTCGATGTCCGCCTCGGTCATCGCGGTGGGGCGGGCGAAGCGCTTGGTGTGCTTGCCGAGGCTCACCCCTATGTCGGAAGGTGCCCAGGCCGTGCCAGGCATCTCGGAGCCGACCTGCCGGCCCGGGTGGTTGATCTGCATCCAGACCCGGCCGCCGCCACCGGACGCGGCCTCGGCCCAGCGGCGGAAGGGGGCGAGCGGGGAGCGGGCGTCGAGGACGATGGTGCCCGGCGCGGTCAGCGCCCGGCGGTCGACCATCACGTTCCCGGTGATCAGGAGTCCGGCGCCGCCCCGCGCCCAGCGGCGGTAGAGGCGCTCGATGCGCTCGTCCGGGAGCTGGCCGGCCCCGGCGAGGCTCTCCTCCATGGCCGCCTTCGCGAGGCGGTTCGGCAGGGTGGTGCCGTTGGGCAGCTCCAGTGGCGTGAACAGGTCCATCAGCAGTCTCCCCAGGAAACGTGTTGCACGTGTCATCGCGCGCCCCGGCGCAAAAGATACCGCCCGCTCCCCGGCGCCCGTCAGGCTCCGGCCGCAAGATTCCGGACACCCCGGAACGCGGAACGCCCCGGGCCGAGGGGCCCGGGGCGTCACCCGTACGGTGCGTTCGCGTACGGAGCGTTCCCGTACGGGGTTCCCGTTCGGGGTTCCCGTACGCGGGGTGCGGTGCGGCGGTCAGAGGTCCGCGAGCTCCAGGCCGGCCTGGGCGGCGGCCGCCCGGACGGTCTGCTCCAGCAGGACGGCGATGGTCATCGGGCCGACGCCGCCGGGGACCGGGGTGATCAGCGAGGCGCGGGCGGCGGCCGACTCGAAGTGGACGTCACCGACGTTGCCCTCGTTGTAGCCGGCGTCCAGCACCACGGCGCCCGGCTTGATGTCCTCGCCGCGGATGAACTCTGCCTTGCCGACGGCGGCGACCAGCACGTCGGCCTGGCGCACGATCGACGGCAGGTCCACGGTGCGGGAGTGGCAGTAGGTGACGGTGGCGTTCTGCTCCAGCAGCAGCATGCCGGCCGGCTTGCCCAGGATCGCGCTGCGCCCGACGACCACGGCGTGCTTGCCGGTCAGGTCCACGTCGTACTCGGCGAGCAGGCGCATGATGCCGCCGGGGGTGCAGGACACGAAGCCCGGCAGTCCGAAGCCCATGGCGGCGAAGGAGTGCATGGTCACGCCGTCGACGTCCTTGCCCGGGGCGATGGCCTCGAAGGCGGCGCGCTCGTCGATGTGGTGCGGGACCGGGTGCTGGAGGAGGATGCCGCTGATCTCCGGGTCCTCGGAGAGGGCGGTGAGGGCGGCGACGAGCTCCTCGGTGGTGGTCTCGGCCGGCAGCTCCACGTGGCGGGAGGTGATCCCGGCCTTGGCGCAACGGTTCTGCTTCATCTTCACGTACGTCACGGACGCCGGGTCCTCGCCGACCAGCACGGTCGCGAGGCAGGGCGCGGTGCCGGTGCGCTCGGTGATCTTCGCCGCGAGGGCGGCGGTCTGCTCCGAGATGCGGCGGGCGAGGGCGGTGCCGTCCATCAGCCGGGCGGGGCCGGTGGCGGTGACAGTGGCGGTCTGGGCAGTCGTCACGGGGTCTCCTGAGCGTCGCTGCGGTTCGCGGGTTCGCGGTTCGCCCAGGCGCGCGGCAGGAGACGTACGTGCGGTCGTACGCCGGGCCGCTCCCCGGTGGTGATCCACCCGAACGCCAGTCACGGCCCGCCTCCACTCTAATGGACCCCGCCCGCGGGTGCGGTGGCCCGCGGGCGGTCCTTGACGTACGGGATCTGGTCAAACCGGTGGATCACCGGCGCCGCGCCTGGGACGATCGAGACATGACGCGCACTTTCGACCACCTGGTCGCGGAAGCCGAGTCCGTTTCGGTCGACGGCTGGGACTTCTCCTGGCTCGACGGCCGGGCCACCGAGCAGCGCCCTTCCTGGGGCTACCAGCGGCTGCTCGGCGAGCGCCTCGCCCGGGTCCGCTCCGCCCTCGACATCCAGACCGGCGGCGGAGAGGTGCTGGCCGGGGCCGGGCCGCTGCCCCCGCTGACGGCGGCCACCGAGTCCTGGCCGCCGAACATCGACAAGGCGACCCGCCTGCTGCACCCGCTGGGCGCGGTCGTGGTCGCGGACGCCGACGAGCCGCCGCTGCCGTTCGGCGACGAGGCCTTCGAGCTGGTCGCGAGCCGGCATCCGGTGACCATCTGGTGGGAGGAGATCGCGCGGGTCCTGCGCCCGGGCGGTACGTACCTCTCGCAGCAGGTCGGGCCGGCGAGCGTCTTCGAGCTCGTCGAGTACTTCCTCGGGCCCCAGCCGGAGGAGGTCCGGCGCGGCCGGCACCCCGACGACGCGGTGGCCGACGCCGGCAAGGCGGGCCTCGAAGTGGTGGATCTGCGCTCCGAGAGACTGCGTACGGAGTTCCACGACATCGGAGCCGTGATCTACTTTCTACGGAAGGTGATCTGGATGGTGCCCGGCTTCACGGTCGGGCAGTACCGGGACCGGTTGCGCGAGCTCCATGAACGGATCGAGCGTGACGGCCCGTTCGTGGCGCACACCGCTCGTTTCCTCATCGAAGCCCGCAAAACGGGTTGACGGGAAAGGGCGGCGCGGGCGCGGACGGATCCACGGCCGAATGGTTGCGCGCCCACAGCGTGGCGCAGGTCACTCAATTCAGCGCGTAACGAATCGACTCGGGCATGCGATGAACCGACAGGTGTCCTCGCGCGGCCCCGGAATACAGACCCCCCTCGGGTCTGTTTCCCGAGTCCGCGCGATGATGTCCCGCCCACTCCCTATCTGTTCGCAACGAGAGGCTCCTTGTGTCGCTCAGCCCGTCCCGTACGTTCCCTCCGGAGATCGCCGAATCGGAGGCCCTCGTCGCGCTCGTCGAGCGCGGCCGCGAGCAGGGTCACATCAACGGTGACGACGTGCGCCAGGCCTTCGAGGCCGGCCGCATCCCGGTGGACCAGTGGAAGCGGGTCCTGCGCAGCCTGAACCAGGTCCTGGACGAGGAGGGTGTCGCACTGCACGTCAGCGCCGCCCCCGCCACGAAGGCCGCCGCGAAGAAGCCCCGCAAGGCGGCCGCCGCGCCTGCCCGCACCGTGACCAAGAAGGCGGCCGCCGCGCCGCGCCCCATCGGCGCGCGCAAGGCCTCGGCCAGCGCGGCCCCCGCCACCGCGGCGGCGATATCCGCTTCGCCGGCCGCGGCCACCGAGGACGAGGTGACGGCCGACGCCGTCGCCGAGCCGAAGAAGCGGACGGTCAAGAAGACCGCCGCGAAGAAGACCGCGGTGAAGAAGACCGCCGCCGCGGCCAAGAAGACCAGCGCGAAGGACGCCGACGAGGGCGAGACCCCGGCCGCCGAGGGCGAGGACTGGGCCGCCGAGGACCTCGTCGACGACGTCGAGGAGGAGGCCCCCAAGGCCGGCGGCACCCAGGGCTTCGTCCTGTCCGACGACGACGAGGACGACGCCCCGGCGCAGACGGTCATGGTCGCCGGCGCCACCGCCGACCCCGTCAAGGACTACCTGAAGCTGATCGGCAAGGTGCCGCTGCTCAACGCCGAGCAGGAGGTCGAGCTCGCCAAGCGCATCGAGGCGGGTCTCTTCTCCGAGTACAAGCTCGAAGAGGAGGAGGACCACAAGCCCGCGTTCAAGCGCGAGCTGGAGATCCTCGTCGAGGACGGCCGCCGTGCCAAGAACCACCTGCTGGAGGCCAACCTCCGCCTCGTGGTCTCGCTGGCCAAGCGCTACACGGGCCGCGGCATGCTCTTCCTGGACCTGATCCAGGAGGGTGGATCCGGCAGGCGATCACGCGTGCCATGGCCGACCAGTCGCGCACCATCCGCATCCCCGTCCACATGGTCGAGATCATCAACAAGCTGGCGCGCGTCCAGCGCCAGATGCTCCAGGACCTCGGCCGGGAGCCCACTCCGGAGGAGCTGGGCAAGGAACTCGACATGACCCCCGAGAAGGTCATCGAGGTCCAGAAGTACGGCCGTGAGCCGATCTCCCTGCACACCCCGCTGGGTGAGGAGGGCGACAGCGAGTTCGGTGACCTCATCGAGGACTCCGAGGCGGTCGTACCGGCCGACGCGGTGTCGTTCACGTTCCTCCAGGAGCAGCTCCAGTCCATCCTGGGCACGCTCTCGGAGCGCGAGGCGGGCGTCGTCTCGATGCGCTACGGCCTGAACGACGGCCAGCCGAAGACCCTGGACGAGATCGGCCGCGTGTACGGGGTCACCCGTGAGCGCATCCGCCAGATCGAGTCCAAGACCATGTCGAAGCTGCGCCACCCGTCGCGTTCGCAGGTGCTGCGCGACTACCTCGACTAAACCGTCGGGTCAGCCGACGGGGTACGCGGTGCGCCCGCTGCGGGCGCACCGCGTACCCCGGGCACCTCAGTTCTCCAGGAGGTGCTTCAGCTTCTCCTCGTTGCGCGGCATCTCCTTGCGGGCGTACGGCTTGACGACGAGCGGGGCGATCACCCGCCCGATGCCGTGGCCCTCGAAGTCGAGGTCGAGGGTCACGCGCGAGCGCTTTCCGCCGTCGAGGGACTCGATCGTGCCGCGCACGTCGCCGCGGACGGGTCCGCCGGTCCCCTGGATGTGCCAGCTGTGCGGCTTGTCCAGCTCCGTGACCTCCATGGTCATCGGGAACTCCCGCCTGCCCATGCGCCGGGTGATCACGACCTTCGAACCGACATGGACAGGTCGGCCGTCGAGCGGGCGGGCGGAGACGGCGCTGTCCTGCCACTCCGGCAGGTGCGTGGGGTCCGTCACGTAGTCGAAGACGTCTTCGGGACTGCGGGAAATGTCGATGCTTTCTCTGATCGCGGACATGGCGACCCCTTAGTGCCCCCTGCTTGTCCTCTCATTCCAAACTACCGCGCAGGTCAGGCGGTGGCCCGGTGCTTGCGGGCGGACATCGCGGCGTAGACGAGGACGCCGGCGAAGAGGAACAGCACACCCTGGTAGACGGCCGCGTAGCCGGAGCCCGCGACCAGCCACATCGAGAAGCCGAAGGCCAGGCCGGCGAGGATCCCGTCGCGGACCAGGCGGCCGCGGTGGACGCGCTCGGACCGTCCGGAGAGCAGGAAGTAGATCTGCGCGGCGGTGGAGAGCAGGTACGGGACGGTCGCCGTGAAGGTGGTCACCAGGACGAGGACCTCGAAGACCCCGTCCGAACCCGCCGTGTAGTTGTAGATCGTCAGGCCGGAGGCCAGGACGACGGTGACGAGCACGCCGGCCACCGGGACGCCCCGCTTCTTCGTCGCGAAGACCTTCGGGAAGAGCCCGTCGCGGGCGGCGGCGTACGGGGTCTGCGCGCTGAGCAGCGTCCAGCCGTTGAGGGCGCCGAGCATCGAGATCACGGCCGCGCAGGCGACGAGGGTGCCCGCCCAGGTGCCGCCGGCCCCTCCGTCCGTGGAGAACATGGCGTTGACGGCGTCGGTGAACGGGGCCTCGGAGGCGACCAGCTTGTCGTGGGCGACCAGGCCGAAGACCGAGAGGGTGCCCAGCAGGTAGACGGCGGCCGCGGCGGCGGTGCCCAGGATCGTGGCCCGGCCGACGTTGCGGGCGGGGTCTCGGACCTCGCCCGCGCTGACGGCGGCCGACTCCACGCCGAGGTAGCTGAAGAGGAGGATCGCCGCGGCGGCGGAGACCGCGCCGACGGGGCTCTGGTCGGTGGCCCGGAAGGGGCCGAGGTTCGCCGGGTCGAAGAAGAACAGCCCGCCGACGGCGACGAACAGCAGCGGGGCGAACTTCATCACCGTGGCGACCAGTTGGACGGCGCCGACGTACCGGGTGCCGGCCAGGTTGGCGAGCGCCGGGAGCCACTGCACGGCGAGGGCGGCCAGGCACATCGCCGCCTTGTGCTCCCCGACGGCCGGGAAGAGCACGGTGAGGTAGCCGACGGCCGCCACCGCGAGGGCCGCGTTCGAGACCCAGGCGGTGATCCAGTAGCTCCAGGCGGCGAGGAACCCGGCGAAGTCGCCGAACGCGGCGCGGGCGTAGACGTACGGTCCACCGGTCTGCGGGAGCCGCTGCGAGAGCCGGCCGAAGACCAGGGCGAGGGCGATCGCACCGGCGGTGAGCACGCCGAAGGCGACCAGGCTGATCGTGCCGAAGGGCGCCACCGAGGCGGGCAGCAGGAAGATCCCGCCGCCGATGATGTTGCCCATGACCAGGCAGGTCGCGATCGGGAGGCCGAAGCGCCGGGCGTGGGGGTCGCGGCCCTGCTCGGGGGGTGCGGCGGCCTCGGCGGGCAGGGTTGCGGTGCTGGTCATCGGTGGTGCGCCTCTGGAATGTCTCACATGCTGGGCAGGGTCAACACATGGTTGACCAGTGCGCGGGCGCCACAAAATCAGCGGATTTCGTCCCGCGCGGGCACCCCTGCGGAAGGAAGGCTTCCGCCATTTCCGCCCCGGGGCCGGGGTTCCTCCACCGGCTTCCCCGCGGGCTCCGCCGCCGCCCCGCCCACCGGCGGAGCCACCGGTACCTGGGGCCCGTCCGCCTCCCGCAGCCAGCGCCGCAGCACCTCGTGCACCGCCTCCGCGCCCACCAGGTCCGGCTCCGGTTCCGACAGCTCCGTCGGCCACATCAGGAACGGGTGCCCCTGCTCCCCGCCCAGGCCGCCGTGCGAGCCGATCTGCTCCTCGAAGGCGTGCACCGCCCCGGTGAGCGGGTCGTACGCCGAGTTCACCATGACGTCCGCCACGTGCGGGAAGGCGTCGGTCCGCCGGACCGCCCGCGCCGCACCCGGTCCGAACCGGGCCAGCAGCTCCTCCGCCGCGCCGGGCTCGTCGAGGCGGGCCACCCTCCCGCCCGGGCCCAGTACCTCCCCGTCCACCAGTAGGAACCCGATGCCCGGGTGGTTGGCCAGGGTCCCCAGCAGGGCCGGGTGCGCCCGCTCGATCCGCTCCCGCGAGGCCCGCCCCGGCAGGTCCGGGAACGAGATCAGCCCGAGGTTGCCCGAGGCCAGCACCACCGGGTCCGGACCCCGCTCCGGGTGGGCCTCCGCGCCCTCCTCCACCGGCCGGTGCAGGGCGGCGAGCACCGCCGCGCGGGCCTCGGCGCCACTGCGGGTGCGGCCGGCCCGGCGGGAGACCGGCAGTCCGCAGCCCGCGCGGACCAGGTCCTTCAGGGTCAGCCCGTACCGGCCCAGGAAGGTCTCCCCCGGACTCTGGCCGTGGTCCGAGAGCAGCACGATCCGGTACTCCCGGGGCGCGTGCTCGGCGACGCGGGCGATCAGCGCGAGGCTCCGGTCGAGCCGGGCCAGCACCCGGTCGGCGTCCCGGCCGTGCGGCCCCGAATGGTGGGCGACCTCGTCGTAGGCGACCAGGTCCGCGTAGATCGCGGCGCGCCCCGCGAGCATGTCGCCGATCACCGCCGCCACGACGACGTCCCGTTCGACGACCGTCGCGAAGGCGCGGATCAGCGGGTACAGCCCGCCCCGGGCCACCCTCGGCCGCTCTCCGCGCAGCCGGGCCCGCAGCGACTGGCCGATCTCCCGGGCGACCTCGGCGACGAAGGACAGCGCGGTGCGGACGGCGTTGGCCGGGTCGCAGAAGTACGCGAAGTAGCCCGCGCGGGAACGGTTCGCCCGGCCCCGCCGCGCCGAGACCGACAGGACGAGCGCCAGTTGGTCGGCGCCACCGCTGAACAGGTTGCCCCGGCTCGCCCCGTCGAGGGTGAGCAGCCCGCCGTCACCGGTGCGGGCGATGGCCCGGCGCTGGAGTTCGGCGGCGCTGGTGGGCCGGTTGCAGACCACCACCTCGCCGGTGTCCTTCTCGTACCAGCGGAAGGCGGGCACGTCGAAGGTGGACCCGTGCAGGATGCCGAGCTGGCTGGCGCCGGTCTGACTGGACCAGTCCGTGCGCCAGGCCGTGAGGCGGTGGCCGCCGTCCAGCCGGGCGGCCACCGTGGGCATCAGGCCGCCGCCGGCCGCGCGGCGCAGCGTCTCGTGACCGACGCCGTCGAGCTGGAGGAAGACCAGGCCGGGGGCGGCCGGGCCGGCGCCGGGCGCGCCCTTGTGCCGCGTACGCCGGCGGCGCCGGTCGGCGAGCCGGTAGAGCCGGCGCCGGTACGCCTCGTCGTCGCGCACGGCGAGCGCGGTCGAGGTCGCGGAGGCGACGGCGGACATGACGGCGGCCACCACCACGGCGGTCTCCGGGGCGACTTCGCCACGCCCGGACGGGATCAGGCTGAGGGCGAGCAGCAGCAGCGAGCCGTTGAGGAAGAAGACGAGCAGGCCGAGCACCAGGGCGGGCACCAGCAGCAGCGCCCGGACCAGCACCGGCCACACCAGCGCGCTCAGCAGGCCGAAGGCCCCGGCCCCCCAGGCGGCGGTCAGCCCGATCTCGGTGACGCTGTCGCCGTCGCCGGACTGGAGCCGGAAGTCGGGGAGGACGCCGGCCAGCGCGAGCATCGTGAGGGTGGACACCGCCCAGACGAGGATCACCCGTACCAGGGCGCTGCCCAGGGTCCGCCACCGTCCTCGCCACACGCCGTACCGCCTCGTGTCTCCCCCGGATCCGCGCCCCGCCCGCGGTCCCGGCCGCACCACCCAGCGTCGCACAGGGCGGCGGGCCCGGCCGGGTGACAGGGGTGGCGCACGGAGGTGCGAACCGCGGCGACCGGGAGCGCGGTGGCGGTGCTGCGTGCCCTGCCGTGCCCGGCGTTGCCCGGGCTGCCCCGCGTGCCCTGCGTCGGCCTGCGTCGCCCTACGTGCCCTGCGTGCCCTGCGTCGCCCTAGGTGCCGTCGTAGCCGGCGGTCGGCATGGACAGGCGGCGGTGCACCTCGGCCTTCATGGCGGAGGTGTACTGCGGCTCGGCGAGCCCTGCCGTCTCCAGCCGTACGCCGCGCCGCTCGCACTCGGCGGTGAACTCCTCGACGGAGCGCAGCGCGCGGGCCAGGACCCGGCGGTTGGGGGCGACGAACAGGTCGACCTGCCCGGCGTCCACGTCGCACCAGAGCCCGCAGTGGTTGGCGCGCAGCCCGTAGAAGAGCAGCGTCCTCGTCACGACGTAGCCCTGGTCGGCCGCCCAGCGGGCGCACATGGCGTGCTGGCTGCGGGTGTCGACGGCGAAGGGGTCGGTGTCCAGATCCTCGAGCGGGGCCAGGCTGGCGATAGCGGCCACGCGCAGCTCATCCATGCCGCCCGACCCTACTCCGATCCGCCGCCCGGGAGGAGGGGGCGGCGGGCATCGGTTCGACGCGCGGGGGCGGGGGCAAGCTCTAGGCTCAGGAGGGGCGGGGACGTACGAGCTGCGGGGAGGCCGGGTGCCGGTGGAGATCACCTGGTGGGGCCATGCCACGTGCACGGTCGAGGACTCCGGGGTGCGGCTGCTGACGGACCCGCTGTTCGCCCGGCGGCTCGCGCATCTGCGGCGCAGGCGCGGGGCACCGCCCCCGCCGGAGGCGGCGGAGGCGGACGTGGTGCTGGTGTCGCACCTCCACGCCGACCATCTGCACCTGCCGTCGCTGGCCCGGCTGGCGCCCGGGACCCGCCTGCTGGTGCCCCGCGGGGCGCGCCGGGCCGTGCCGGGGCTCGCGCGGGTGGCGGCGGCGCGCGGGCTGCCCGTCACGGAGGTGGTTGCGGGCGACGAGGTCGGCGTACGGGCGGGCGTACGGGTCAGGGCGGTCAGCGCCCGGCACGACGGGCGGCGGCTGCCGTTCGGGCCGCGTCTCGCGCCGGCGCTCGGGTACGTGGTCCAGGGCTCGGCGCGGACGTACTTCGCCGGGGACACCGGGCTGTTCGCGGGGATGGCCGAGGAGGTCGGGCCGGTGGACGTGGCCCTGCTGCCGGTCGGCGGCTGGGGCCCGTACCTGGGGCCGGGGCATCTGGATCCGGCCGGGGCGGCTCGGGCGCTGGCCGAACTGGCGCCGGCGGCCGCGGTGCCGGTGCACTACGGGACGTACTGGCCGATCGGGCTGGACGCGGTGCGGCCGCACGAATTCCACGCGCCGGGCGAGGAGTTCGTACGGCGGGCCCGGCAGCTGGCGCCGAAGGTGACGGTACGGGTACCCGGGCACGGCGAGCGGGTGCGCCTGCCGTGACGTGGGAGGCGTACGGGCCCCACGGGCTCGGGGTGGCCTTGGGCGCGGTGGTCGGCCAGGTGCCTCCGGAGACGACCCGGCAGGCGGTGGGGTACCCGGCGCTGTTCCTGCTGGTGGCGCTGGGCGCGCTGGTGCCGGTGATCCCGACGGGGGCGCTGGTGAGCACGGCGGCGGTGGTGGCGTTCCACCAGCAGTCGCTGCCGTTCGGGGTGTTGCCCGTGTTCGGTGTCGCGGCGGTGGCCGCGTTCGCCGGGGACCTGGCGCTGTACTGGCTGGGGCAGCGCGGGGTGCGCTCCCGGGGCGGCTCGCGGTGGCTGGAGACGCTGCGGGGGCGGGCGACGCCCGAGCGGCTGGCCCAGGCGCAGCGGAAGCTGGACGAGCACGGGGTACTGGTCCTGGTCGTCTCCCGGTTGGTCCCGGCGGGCCGGATCCCGGTGATGCTGGCCTGCCTGCTGGCCCGGCTCCCGCTGCGCCGCTTCGCCCGCGGCGATGCCCCGGCCTGCCTCGCCTGGGCGGCGACGTACTGCCTGATCGGGATCCTGGGCGGCTCCCTGTTCTCGGAGCCGTGGAAGGGCGTGGCGCTGGCGGTGGCCGTGACCCTGCTGATCAGCGGGGCGCCGTCGCTCTGGCGCCGGCTGCGGAGCCGGTGACGTACCCCGGCCCCGCGGCCGTCCGGGTCAGGGCTGTCGGCGCAGTCCCTCGACGAGGAGCCCGACCAGTCGGCGCGCGTCGTAGCGGGAGTCGGTCTCGGCGCCGATGCAGAGATTTCCGATACCGCGCATGAGTGGGTAGGCGGTGAAGTCGGAGCGGATCTCGCCCGCGGCGACGGCGGCGTCGAGGAGTTCGGTGCAGACCGGCAGGAGCCGGTCGAGGAAGTAGGCGTGCAGCGCCTCGAAGCCGGCGTTGTCGGCCTGCATCGCGGCCGCGAGCCCGTGCTTGGTGACCAGGAAGTCGACGAAGAGCCGCAGCCACTGTCCGAGGGCGGCGTGCGGGGTCGGGCCGGCCGCCAGCAGGGCCGGTCCGGCCTCGGCACAGGCCTCGACCTGGTGGCGGTAGACGGCGATGACGAGGTCCGCCCGGGTGGGGAAGTGCCGGTAGATCGTGCCCATGCCGACGCCGGCCTTGGCCGCGATGTCCCGTACGGGCGCCTCGACGCCCGAGGTGACGAAGACCGCCGCCGCCGCGTCCAGCAGGGACTGCTGGTTGCGCTGGGCGTCCTTGCGCTTGGACGCGGCTGCGCCGCCCCCGGTCCGCCCGCTGTCGTCCACCACGGCACTCCTTCCCTCACCGACCTTGCAAAGCGGAACAGTGCTCCGTATCGTTAGCGGAGCAAGGTTCCGGTTCGCCCATGATGGCAGAACGGCGTGCCGCCTGCCAGGCCGCCCACCGGACCGACGTATGCGAAGACACCCGACGGAAGGCACTGCCATGTCCGGCTCGAATGCGAACCCCTTCAACGCGCCGCGGTCTGCGAGCGCGCCCACCACCGTGCTGTCCGCCCAGCCCGTCCTCCTGCCGGCCCCGAGCGGCCGCGGCGAGGACCTCCAGGTCCGTGTGTCCGCCCCCGCCACCGGCAGCGATCTGCCCGTCGTCGTCTTCTCGCACGGCTTCGGCTGGTCGATGAACGGCTACGCCCCGCTCGCGGACCACTGGGCGGCCCAGGGCTTCGTGGTCATCCAGCCCACCCACCTCGACTCCCGCACCCTCGGCATCCCGCACGAGGACCCGCGTACGCCGCGGATCTGGCGGATCCGCGTCGAGGACCTCAAGCAGGTACTGGACGGACTCGACGTCCTGGAAGCCGCCGTACCCGGCCTCGGCGGCCGCGTCGACCACGGCCGCATCGCCGTGGCCGGGCACTCCTGGGGAGCCCAGACGGCGAGCACGCTGCTCGGCGCGCGCGTCCTGGACGCCGACGGCGTTCCCGGCGAGGACATGTCCGACCCCCGCGTCACGGCGGGCGTGCTGCTCGCCCTGACCGGCCTGGGCGACAGCCTCACCCCGTTCGCCGCCGAGAACCTGCCCTTCCTGAGGCCCTCCTTCGACACCATGACCACCCCGGCCCTCATCGTCGCCGGTGACGAGGACGACTCCGCGCTGTCCACCCGCGGACCGGACTGGTTCACCGACCCCTACACCCACAGCCCGGCCGGCAAGAGCCTGCTCACCCTCTTCGGGGCCGAGCACTCGCTCGGCGGCATCCCCGGATACGAGGTCGCCGAGACCACCGACGAGAGCCCGGCGCGCGTCGCCCTGATCCAGCGGCTCACCACGGCCTTCCTGCGCAGCGCCCTCTCCCCCGGGGACACCGGCTGGCGGACGGCGGCGACCGCCCTGGAGAACGACCCCGACGCGCCCGGCAGCCTGCAGAGCAAGTAGCCCCCACCCGCACGGACGATCAGAACCACCACGGAAAGGACAGGCCATGATCCTCGTCACCGGAGGTCTCGGCTTCATCGGATCGCACACCGTACGGGCGCTGCTCGACCAGGGCGAGGACTGCGTCGTGGTCCAGCGCCGCACCCGCGAGCTCCCGGCCGTGCTGGCCGGAGCGCGGGTGACGGTGGAGCGGGCGGACATCGCCGATCGCGGGGCGCTGCTCGCGATCGGCGACCGGCACCACATCACGGGCATCGTGCACCTGGCCGGGACCTACCCGTGGCCCTCCGTCACCGACGCGCCCGTCGAGGGGACCCGGCAGGCGCTCGGCGGACTGCTGAACATCGCGCAGGCGGCGCAGGACTGGGGCGTACGGCGCCTCGGCGTCGCCAGCACGATCGGGGTCTACTTCGGGGCGCGGAACGACGGACCGCTGCGCGAGGACGCTCCGCTGCCGCTGACCGCACCCGTCTCGATCCCCACGTTCAAGAAGGTCGGCGAGCTCCTCGGCGGATTCCTCGCCGACGCCACGGGCATCGACATCGTCAACTACCGCATCTCCGGCACCTGGGGCCCGCTCGGCCACGCCGATCCGTTCTTCGCCGCGCCCGCCCTCGTGCGGGCCGCCGCCCACGGCACCGCCCCGGACCTGTCCCACCTCGTGCGGCCGGCCTTCGCCGAGGACGGGCTGGACCTCGGCTACGTGAAGGACACCGGACGGGCGCTCGCGCTCCTCCAGCTCGCGGACAGGCTGAACCACCGTACGTACAACGTGGGTTCCGGCCGGGCCACCACCAACTCCGAGCTCATCGGGGCGATCAGGAAGGCGGTCCCCGACGCGCGGATCGACCTCCCCGACGGCGGCGAGACGCACCACATGGTCCTCGACATCAGCCGTCTGCAGCAGGACACCGGCTACCGGGCCGAATACGACACCGAGCGGGCCGTCGCCGACTACATCGCCTGGCTGCGCGCGGGCAACGAGAGGTGAGCGGCGGATCGCCGACGGGCTCATCCCCCGGTGACGGCGGACCCGCATGCTCCGGATCCGCGGACACCGGACCCGCGGACACCGGACCCCGCGGGCCCGAGCGCGCGCGAGCCGCCGATCGGGAGGTCCCAGAGGTCCTCCCGGGACAGCCCGGCCCGGGCCCAAGCCGCCCGGACCCGCTCCAGCGGCTCCGTCACCGGCTCCGCCGACAGCACGAACGTGCCCCAGTGCATCGGCGCCATGCGCCTCGCCCCGACGTCCCGGCAGGCCTGAACGGCCTCCTCCGGATCGGCGTGGACATCCCTCAGCCACCACCTCGGCGCGTACGCCCCGATCGGCAGCAGCGCCAGGTCGATCCCCGGATGGCGCCGCCCGATCTCCCCGAACCAGTGCCCGTACCCGGTGTCCCCGGCGAAGTACACCTTCCTCGGCGTCCCGGCGGCCCGCACGTCACTCAGCACCCATCCGCCCCACAGCGTCCGGCACGTGTCGAGCAGCGACCGCTTCGACCAGTGGTGCGCCGGGACGAAGTCGAACCGTACGCCGCCCAGTTCCGCGCACTCCCACCAGTCGAGCTCGGTGACCCGGCCGAAGCCACGGCGCCGGCACCAGCCGGCCAGGCCGGCCGGGACGAAGAGCGGGGTGTGCCGGGGCAGCCGCTTGAGGGTGGGGGCGTCGAGGTGGTCGTAGTGGTTGTGGCTGATCACCACCGCGTCCACCGGCGGCAGCTCCTCCCAGCACACGCCGACCGGGGTCATCCGCGCCGGGGTGCCGAGGATGCGCCGTGACCAGACGGGGTCGGTCAGGACGGTCAGGCCGCCGATCCGCAGCACCCAGCTGGCGTGGCCCGCCCAGGTGGCGCAGAGCGTCCCGGGGCCGGCCGGGGGCAGCGGGGCGGGGGCGTACGGGAGGTCGGGGATGCCGCGCAGCCCGTCGGGGCCGGGCCGGAACGCGCCCTCGCGCGCGAGCCGGGCGAAGGCACGTACCCCGGGCAGCGGCGTGGTCAGCCGGTCGGCGAAGGAGCGCGGCCAGCTCCGTACCTCGCCCAACGGCCGCGGTGCCGCTCGGCGCCGGCCGGTGCCCGGGCGGACCGCGACGGGCAGGGGTGCGTCCGCGAGGCCGGTGGGCGCGGGGCCCGGGGGTGCGGGGGTTTCCGTCTGATCCCTCATCAAGAGCTCTCCGTTCGCCGCACAGCGGGCTCGTCGTGTCGGGCAGGACAGGAGGTCGGGACGTCAGGAGCTCAGTGCGGCCAGGACCGATCCGAGGAGGTCCAGGGAGCCCCGTACGTGGGGGAGGCCGAGGGGGTCGCGCGCGGTGAGCGCGGCGAGCCGCTCCTCCGGGGTGGCGCCGAGCAGCGGGCCCGTCGACAGGCGGACCCGCAGCGCGCCCAGTTCGTCGGCGAAGCGCTGCCCGCCCGGGGTGGGCGCGCCGAGCCGGCCGCCCAGGTAGTCCTCCAGTTCCATCGCGTCGCGGACGCCCTGCCGGGCCAGCCCGGCGCGCAGCGGGGTCAGGTCGGCGTACAGGTGGCGCCCCGCCTGCGGCGGCCGGGCGAGCGCGCCGACGGCCAGCAGCTCCCGGTGGGCCGCCGCGGCGACCACCCCGTGCAGCGCCGCCGCCGCGTAGGCGCGCCCGGCGACGGCGTCGGGTTCGTCGAGCGCGTACGCCGCGGCCCCGGCGACCGGCCCCGCGACCATGGCCCCGGTCGCGGTGAGGACGTCGAGGGTGCGGGCCCGCAGCCAGGTGCCGCGCGGGGTGCCGGGGAAGCGGACCACGGCCGCCGGCCACCCGGCGGGCAGCAGCGCTCCGGACAGGTCGAGGAGTACGGCGGCCTGGTCGGGCAGCATCTCGGCCGGGCTCAGGACCAGGGTGTCGTGCGGCCGGTGCACGGTGTCGCGCCAGCTCTCGTCGCTGACGACGAACAGCCCGGCGTCCCCTGCGGCCTCGCAGGCCTCGCGCAGCATCTCGGGCGGGGGCACGGTCGCCGTCGGGTCGTCGGCCACCGACAGCAGCAGCACGCGCGGGTCGCCGCCCTCGGCGCGCACCCTCCGTACGGTCTCCAGCAGGGCGTACGGGTCCGGGATGCCGCCGCATTCGGCCGGGGTCGGCACGTGGTAGGCCCGCCGCCCCAGCAGCCGGACCTGCGGGGTCCACCATGCGGGACAGGGCCGGGGCAGCATCACGTCGCCCCCGTACGCGCCGAGCAGTGCCAGCAGCAGGGCGGGCGCGCCGGGCCCGGCGGCCACGTTCTCCGGCGCGGTGGGCAGCCCGCGGCGTCCCCAGTGCCGGCAGGCGGCCTCGCGTACGGGCTCCCCGCCGCCCGGGGGTTCGGGGGCGGAGCGCTCGGCGGCCGCGGCGATCACGGCGGTGAGCTCGGGGAGCACGGGCAGGCCGGGCTCGGGCGCGGGCGGCCCGTAGCGGACCGGACCGCGGCCCTCCGCCGTGCGCTGCATCCCCGGCACCTCGCCCTGCTTTCCCGTTCCGTACGCGTACTGCCGACCCGGCCCGAACATGCCCTTTATACGGCGATTCACGGGGGTACGCCTGTTGTCGTCCTTCGGCGGGCGGCGGAGGGCTCAGCCCTTCCTGCCCACCAGGGCCAGCAGCCGGGTCTGGGCGTTCGCGCCCGCCGGCACGTCCAGCGGCGCGGCGAACAAGCCGCTGGCCGCGAGCCCGTCGGCGTACGGCATGACCTCCTTGAGGGCGAACTCGACCAGCCCGTCCGGGAGCCGGTCGTCGGCGCCGATTCCCCGCGAGAGGTCCCAGGCGTGCACGACGCAGTCGGCGGTCAGCTCCGCGCAGTACGCCCGGCCCAGCGCGGGCCCGTACGAGAGCCTGACGGTGCGGTCCAGCGCCCCGGGCGCGGTGAACGCGGCGTGCGCGGCGCCCGACGCCCGCTCCCAGGCGGCGGCCGGGTCCTCGCCGAGCACGTCGCCGGAGAACGCGTCGCCGATCTCCTCGACGGTGCGCCCTTCGGTGACCATCGGCGGGATCCAGAGCTGCTCGCCGGTGACGTGGTTGACCAGGTCGCGGACGCTCCATTCCGTACAGGGGGTCGGTGCGCCCCATTGGCCGTCCGCGACGGCGCGCACCCGCTCTCCGAAGAACCGCAGGGCCTCGGCGTGCTGGTCGAGCAGCGTGTCCGGCATGGCTCTCACCGTCCTCTGCCAGGGGGCCGGATCTCTGGAGCCCACTGTCCTCGCGCCTCCCTCCCCCTGCCACCGACCTGCCCGCTCCCCTTGCCACACCAGCGTGGTGTCCATATACCAAAACGCATATCTCATCCACCGAACCGATCCCCTACGGTGATCACAACGCTTCAACGACGAGGAGGAGTCGGCACATGAGCACCGGGGAGACGAAGGAAACCGCCGTCTACACGCACGGGCACCACGAATCCGTACTGCGCTCGCACCGCTGGCGCACCGCCGCGAACTCGGCGGCGTACCTGATCGGCGAGCTGCGGCCGGGGATGTCGGTCCTGGACGTGGGCTGTGGTCCGGGGACCATCACGGCGGACCTGGCGGAACTGGTCGCGCCGGGCGGCCGGGTCACGGCGGTCGACGCGGCGGCGGACGTCCTGGGGCAGGCCGCGGAGTACGTGCGGGAGCGCGGCCTGGCCGACGCGGTCACGTTCGCCACCGCGGACGTCCACGCGCTGGACTTCCCGGACGGCTCCTTCGACGTGGTCCACGCCCACCAGGTGCTCCAGCACGTCGGCGACCCGGTCCGGGCCCTGCGCGAGATGCGGCGGGTGTGCCGGCCGGGCGGGATCGTGGCAGCCCGGGACGCCGACTACGCGGCGATGACCTGGTACCCGGCCGAGCCGGGCCTCGACGAGTGGCTGGGTCTGTACCGCCGCGTGGCCCGCGCGAACGGCGGCGAACCGGACGCCGGACGCCGCCTGCTGTCCTGGGCGAGGGCGGCCGGGTTCACGGAGGTGACCTCGTCGGCGACGGCCTGGTGCTACGCCACCGCGGAGGAGACGGCGTGGTGGTCCTCCCTGTGGGCGGACCGCACGACGGCCTCGGCGTACGCGTCCCTCGCGACCGACGCCGGCCACGCCACCCCGGCCGAACTGACCGCCGTCGCCGAGGCCTGGCACCGCTGGGCGGCCTCCCCGGACGCCTGGTTCTCGGTCCTGAACGGCGAGGTCCTGGCCCGGGCCTGAGCCGGGCCGGGGCGTGAGCCGGGCCGGCGGGCGGACCGGGGCGTGAGCCGGGCATGCCGGGCGGGCGGGCCCTACGTCGGCGGGCGCATGCGGAAGTTGTACGACGCGGGGAGCGGCCGGTGCGTTATGCGGGACCAGACCTCCGACAGGACCTCGTCACCCTCGCGCAGGTCCGGGAGTTCGAAGCCGTCCTCGAACACCCGGCGGGCCGCGCCCACATGGCCCTCCGCCGCCAGCAGCCGCGCGGCGAGCAGGCGGAAGCGGCCCTCCTCGCGGAGCGCCGGCCGCAGCCGGTCCCACACCGCCCGCGCCGCCGGCAGGCGGCCGGACGCCAGCAGCGTCGTCATCGCCTCCCGCCCCAGCGCGGACTCCGCGGCCGTCCACGGCTCGCCGCCCCGGCTCTCCTCGGCCAGGTCCTCGAAGGCCTCGGCGTACCGCTGCGCCGCCCGCGCCGGGTCACCGGCCAGCGCGTCCGCCACCGCCAGGCAGCGCAGCAGCGGCCACCGCGAGGGCGCCAGCGCCAGCCCGCGCTCCCAGCTGCGCACCGCCTGCGCCACGTCGCCCGCGTGCCACTGGGCCACGCCGAGGTGGTACTCGGTCAGCGGATCCGCCGGGGCCGTCTCCAGCATGTCCCGCCAGTGCGGGGCGACCAGGCTGGGCCCCGGCGGCGCCACCCGCCGCGGGGCGGGGAAGACCCCGGTGCGCCACAGTTCCAGCCAGGGCGCCTGGGCCTCGCCGAGCCCCGATTCCGGGAAGGGCGTGCCGGGCAGCTTGTGCCCGCCGCACAGCACCTCCAGCGCGCCCCACCCCGATCCCGCCGCCAGCCGCTCCCCGGGTTCGGTGTCGGCGGACCCGCGCCACGCCTCGTACGCCTCCTCGACCCGCTCCGGGGGCAGGGCGGCCGCCAGGGCCGTCTGCGCGGCGGAGCGGGCCGACGCCCAGTCGGGGCCGTGCACCGGTCCCGGGTCCGCGGCCAGCGGTCCGTACGCCTCCAGCCAGCTGAACTCCGCCCCGGCCTCCAGCCGTACGTGCTCCAGCTGGGTCCGGGCGAGGCCGGCCTGGACCTCGGCGTAGCCGCCGGTGCCGGGCTCGGTCAGCCACTCCTGCCAGCGCCGGCCGCCCTCCCCCGAGCCCCAGACGAACAGCTTGCGTCCGCGCAGCCGGGCCGTGGAGGTCTGGACGAGCCCGCGCCCCTCGGCGTCCAGCGAGGCGATCCACGGCCGGGCCCCGTCCGGGACCTCGTAGAAGAAGTCGGCCGGATACTCGCTGCGCAGCGGGTACGTACGGTCCTCGTCCTCCCACCGCGGCACCGGGATCCGCCGCAGCGCGCGCTCGTACCCGAAGTGCCAGGCTTCGTCGGCGGGGGCGAGCACCCGTGTGCCGGAGTCCTCCGGGACGGCGATGTTGGACCACCAGTACACGGGGGCGGCCCGCTCGTGCGGATTGCGGACGCGGACGCCGACGTACAGGAACTCCGAGTCCTCCGGCAGCCACAGGTCCACCTGGAACGGGAGGTCCCGCAGCCGCTCCCACTCCCAGAGCCGCACCATCACGCCCCCGTCGGGCGCCGGTACGAGCGCGGCGTGCAGCGGGGCGCAGGAGAGGGTGGTGTGGCCGGTGGCGCCGATGTTCCACTCGATGCCGCCCGAGAACCAGGCGCCGTTGAGGGCGAAGTTGGCGGGCTGGAACACCGGGTTGCGGTAGAGGAGTTCCCGCCCGGTGGGCAGGTGCACGAGCGAGTGGACGCGTCCGCCGAGTCCGGGCAGCACGGTGACGCGCAGGTGCGCGTTCTCGATGACGACGGCTTCGAACTCGCCTTCCTGCCTGCGCCGTCGGTAGCCGTCCCGCATCCGCACCGGCAGCAGCGAGCGCAGCGGCTCGTACCCGATCTGCCGGGCCATGTCGCGCGGCAGTCCCTCGCGCGAGCGTTCGTCCAGCGTGTGCGCGTCGGCGGGCGCGCGCAGTACGGGCAGCGGGTTCTCGGGGCCCAAGGGGGCTGCGGGCAGGTTCAGTACGGCGCGGCGGACGGTGGTGGCCATACGGGAAATGGAACACGCCGGGGCGGCCGGTGCACAGGGGTTCCGCGGATCATCACCGGTCAGGATTGCGCAAAGCCCTGGCCGGAGCGCTACGCGAACGCGCCGACGACCAGGTCCGCGAGCAGCGCCGCGGACCGCCCGTCCGGGTCGAGGTCCGGGTCGTAGACGGTGACGTTGAGGCCGACGCAGCGCGGGGAGCCCACCAGAACCGAGAGCAGTCCGGCGAGTTCGCCGGGGAGCAGGCCGCCGGGATCGGGGCTGTCGACGGCGGGCATCACGCCGGGGTCCAGCACGTCGGCGTCGAGGTGGACCCAGAACCCGTCGGTGTCCGGCGGGTGGAGGCCGACGAGCGCGGCGCGGGCCACGGCGCCGGCGCCGCGGGCCCGGATGTCCCCGACGGTGGCCGTGGAGATCCCCGCGGCCCGCAGCTCGGGCAGGTCCCCGTCGCCGTCGCGCAGTCCGAAGAGCCGTACGTCCTCGTCCCGGAGGTAGGGCCCGCGCCCTTCCAGGTCGGCGAGGCCGGCCTGGCCGCGGCCGGTGGCGAGGGCCAGCTCCTCCCCGGCGGCCGCTCCGACGGGCCCGTTGACGGCTTCGTTGCCGGGGTGGCGGAAGTCGGCGGAACCGTCGATCGCGGCCAGTCCGTACCGTCCGACGCGGCGCATGGCGAGACTGGCGCCGAGCTGGATCGAGCAGTCCCCGCCGAGGACGACGGGGAACTCCCCGGCGCGCAGGTGCTTTTCGATCCGGTCGGCGAGGGCGAGGGTGTAGGCGGCGAGGGGGCCGGCGTGGAAGACCCCGTCGCCCTCCCGCCAGTTGCCGCGGTCGTAGCGCGGCGGCACGACCACGCCGCCCTCGCGGGCGCCGAGCCGGCTCAGCAGGCCCTGCTCGCGCAGCGCGCCCGCCAGTTTGTAGACGCCGGGGACGGTGGCGGGTGCGGGCGGGCGCAGCCCCAGATTGGACGGGGCGTCGAGGAGCACCAGGTTTCGCATCTCCTCATCCTGCGCGATCAGCGGCCGCAGGACCAGACATTTCGGCGGTGATCGCCCAGCGTTCGTGGTCGCGCCAGGACCCGTCGACGAAGAGGAACTCCGGCGAGAACCCCTCCTTCCGGAACCCGGCCCCGCGGACCAGCGCGAGGGAGGCCGCGTTCCCCGGCTGGACGTTGGCCTCCAGCCGGTGCAGCCCGAGGCCGCCCTCGTCCTCGGGGGCGAAGGCCTGCACCACCACGAGCCCCAGCGCCTCCCGGAACAGGCCGCGCCCGGCGGCGTGCGCGAAGGCGCCGTAGCCGAGCGCACCGCAGTCGAAGGCTCCGTTGACGATGTTGTTGATGTTGACGAAGCCCGCGATGGCCCCGGTACCGCGCTCGCAGACCAGGAAACCCACCCGGCCGGTGCCCTCGATGAGCGGGGTCGCGTAGGCCTCGTACTCCTCGGTCGTCGCCGGCGGGGAGAGCCAGGGGTGGTGGAGGTGGCGGCTCTCGTGCACGCGCGCGGTGAACTCGGGGCCGTCGGCGAGCCGGAAGGGCCGCAGCCCGACGTGCTCGCCCTCGCGGAGGTACGTCGAAAATGACATCCGCCCAGGCTATGAGCTGTGGCAGGCTCCGCCGCGTGATCATCGACCTTGACACCGAAGAACTGCTGCGCGCGGCGGTACGCAACAACGCCGAGTGGTGCGCGGCGGTCAGCGGCGGCGGCACGTTCGCGGCCGACGCCTGGACCAGCGCGCGCCGCACCCCGCCGTACTACCCCGACGGCGTGACCCTGACCCGGGGGGCCTCGGCGGACGAGCTGCTGGCCGGGATGGACACCGATTCCCCCGGCTGCTCGGTCAAGGACAGCTTCGCCGCGCTGGACCTGGCTCCGGCGGGGTTCGAGGTGCTGTTCGGCGCCGAGTGGATCCACCGGCCGGGGGACGCGGCGGTACGGGACGCGCCGGCTCCGGACGCACCGGTACGGGACGCGCCTGCTCCGGTCGCACCGGCTCCGGTCGTGCCCTCCCCCGCCCTGGCCTGGACCCGCGTCACCGGCGCCGGGGAGCTGGCCGCCTGGGAGGCGGCGTGGAGCGGCGGGGAGAGCACCGGCCTGTTCCGTCCGGGCCTGCTCACGCCGGAGATCGCCTTCCTCGCCGGGCGGGCGGCCGACGGGCGCATCGTCGCCGGGGCCGCCGCCCACCGTACGGGCGCCGTCGTCGGCCTCTCCAACGTGTTCACGGCGGACGGCGCCCCCGGCGGCGAGGCCTGGGGGGGCGCGCTCGCGGCGGTCGCCCGCCTCTGGCCCGGCCTCCCGGTCGTCGGCTACGAGTCCGGGGACGACCTGGACACGGCCCTCCGGCACGGTTTCACCCCGCTGGGCCCGCTCCGCGTCTGGCTGCACACGGCGTAGCGCGGCCCGGCGGGTCCGGAGGCGGCCCGGCGGCCCCCCTCCGGACCCGCTGCTAAAATTGGGTGATTCTGCCCAAATCGGGTTGGGGTGAGTGCATGAGGTCCTCCCGAGCACGCCGGCGCACGGTCTTGCTGGCACCCTGCATCGCCCTCCTGATCGCGGGGGGCGGCCCTCCGCTCGGCGCGGCCGCCGCCGTGGCACGCGCCGACCCGTCGCCCACTCCCGTTCCCGCGGCGACGATGACCGCCCCCGCCCCCACCCGTATCCCGCCGCCCCTCAAACCGATCGAGCCGGCCGCCTTCCAGGCCACCGTCGACCGCGCGGCGAAGAAGCTGATGGTGCCCGGCGCGGTGGTGCTGCTGCGCACCCCGCAGGGCACGTACCGGGCCGTCGTCGGCACGTCGGAGCTGGGCCAGACCACACCGCCCGGCACGGACGACCACTTCCGGATCGCCTCCAACACCAAGACCATGACGGCAGCGCTGATCATGCTCCTCGCCCGGGAGGGCAAGCTCCGGCTGAACGACCCGGTGTCCGCCTACGTCCCGGGGGTGCCGAACGGCGCGCACATCACCCTGGCCGAACTGCTGAAGATGCGCAGCGGGCTCTACAACTACACCAACGCACCCGAACTCGCGGCGGCGCTGGACGCCGACCCCGGCAAGGCCTGGACCCCGCAGCAGGTCCTGGCCATCGCCTACCGGCACCCGCCGAACTTCGCGCCCGACGCGTCCTACGAGTACTCCAACACCAATTACGCCCTGCTGGGCCTGGTCGCCGAGAAGGCCGGCGGCCGGCCCCTGGCCCAGCAGTTCCGGGACCGGCTGTTCACCCCGCTGGGCATGAAGGGAACGCTGCTGCCGGCCGCCGACGACCGGTCGCTGCCCGAGCCCTCCGCGCACGGCTACATGTACGGCGGTACGGCCTACGCCCTGGCCGACGACCCGTACTCCCCCGCGATGCGCGAGGCGGCGCGGACGGGGAAGCTGCGGCCCCTCGACTACACCCGGCAGAACCCCTCCTACGCCACCGCCGCGGGCGGGGCCGTCTCCACCGCCGACGACCTGGCCACCTGGATCCGCTCCCTGGTGAGGGGCGGGGTGCTGGACCCCGCGTCCCAACAGCAGTGGCTCCGCAGCCCGCAGGCCGAGGACCCGGCCGCGCCCGACGGCCAGAAGTACGGCTACGGCATCGCCTACCAGCGCTTCGGCCCGAACTCCGCGATGTACTACCACGGCGGTGAACTCCCGGGCTTCAACTCCTTCATCGGCCACGACCCGGCCAACGACGTCACGCTCGTGATCTGGACGAACCTGACCCTGTCCCCCGACGGCCGCACCACCGCCCAGGCCCTGCTGCCCACCGTGCTCAACCAGATCTACACCGGCCTCGACCTCCCCACCGGCTAGGCCTCTTCGACCTCGTCGGTGGCGTCGGTGACATCCGCAGCGTCGGCGGCGGCCGGGCTCGGCTCCAGGACCAGGCGCGGGACGTCCGTCCGTTCGATGCCGAACACCTGGGCGTACAGGGAGAGTTCCGCCTCCAGTGCGCGGATCATGGTCTCCGCCCGCCGGAAGCCGTGGCCCTCGCCCTCGAAGGCGACGTACGCGTGCGGCACCGGCCGGCCCCGCAGCGCGGCCAGGAACCGCTCCGCCTGGGAGGGCGGGCAGACCGGGTCCTCCAGTCCCTGGAGCAGTACGAAGGGCGCCGTGATCCGCCCGGCCCGGGCCAGCGGCGAGCGCTCGCGGCACCGTACGGCCAGGGTCTGCGGGGATCCGGCCAGGCCGTCGATGTAGTGGGACTCCAGGTCGTGGGTCTCCTCGGCGAAACCCAGCAGGTCCAGCACGGGGTAGATGACCGTCCCGCAGGCGTACAGGTCGGTGGCCGCCAGCGAGGCCGCCGCCGTCCAGCCGCCCGCGCTGGCGCCCCGGATGGCGAGCCGGGCCCGGTCCGCGGTGCCCTCGGCGGCCAGGGCCCGGGCCACCGCCGCGCAGTCCTCCACGTCGACGACGCCCCACTGCTCGCGCAGCCGCTCCCGGTAGGCGCGCCCGTAGCCGCTGGAGCCGCCGTAGTTCACCTCGGCCACGCCGATGCCGCGCGAGGTGAAGTACGCGATGTGCAGGTCGAGTACGGGCGGCACGTGGTCGGTGGGGCCGCCGTGCGCCCACACCACGTACGGGGGCAGTTCGTCGGCGGGGGCCCGGCGCGCGGGGTGGTGCGGCGGGTAGATGTGGGCGTGGATCTCCCGCCCGCCCGGGCCGAGGAAGGTCCGGCTCTGCGGTTCGGGGTAGTAGGAGGGGTCCACCGGGTCCACGCCGGCGGCGCCGACCACCCGCGCGTGCCCGTCCTCGACGTCGAGCTCGACGACCTCGTAGGCGCTGCGCGGGCTGGCCGCGACCCCGTAGACGCGGTTGCCGTACGCGGCGAGGGTCGGCTGCCAGGCCGTCCACGGTCCGGCGGCGTCCACCAGGTCGCCGCTCTCCGGGTCGAGGACGCCGAGCACGGAGGAGCCCTGGCCGTGCAGGACGGCGACGAGCCCGCCGGGGAGCGGGGCCAGCCAGCTCAGCCCGGGCTTCCACAGGGGGCCGCCGAACTCCTCCTCGCGCGGGCACAGGTTGACGGCCTCGCCGGTCACCGGATCCACCCGGTACGGGTTCCACCAGCCGCTGCGGTCGCTCACGGCGAGGAGCGCCCCGCCCGAGCTCCACTCCACCTGGGCCACGGACTCCTCCGGGCCGCCGAGTACGGTGCGGGCCCCGGCCAGCGTCCCGTCGGGCCCGACCTCGGCGAGCCGTACCTCGGTGCCGTCCCACGGCATCCGGGGGTGGTCCCACACCAGCCAGGCCGCCCGGAGCCCGTCGGGGGAGAACCGCGGCCCGGTGGTGAACCGGTGCCGGTCGTCGGTGAGTTCACGGACGAGCGACCGGTCCTCGGCGGCCGAGCCGTCCAGCGGTACGGCGGCCAGCACCCGGCGTACGTCGGTCGGCGCGGGCCCGGTGAACTCCTCCAGCACGCACCAGACTTCGCCGTCGCGCAGGACGGGGTCCGCCCAGCGCAGTCCGCCTCCGACCGCGGAGAGGGGGGTGAGGGGCCGCGGCTCGCGGCCGCCGCCGGGCGCGTCGGGCTCGTACGCGTACATCCGCTGGTCGGCGAAGTGGACGAACACCAACAGGGGCCCGCCCGAGGGCCGTTCGGTACCCGCCCAGGGCCGGCCGCCGTACTCGGTGACCCGGCTGCGGACGTTCCACGGGGCCGGCAGCACCGCGGTCTCGGGGCCGCCGTCCGCGGGCCGGCGCACCAGGGCGCGGCGGCCGCCCTCGGCCGGGCGGGGCTCGGTCCACCACACCTCGGGGCCGACGGTGCCCACGTACTCGGGCCGCCCGTCGAGCGAGGCGGCGACGGCCGCGTCGAGGGGCGAGGGCCAGCTGCCGTAGGGCCCGGTCGGCACCGCCATCACCGGCTCACCATCACAGGGTCCGCAGGGCGTGGTCGAGGACGCGTACGCCGAAGTGCAGGGCTTCGACGGGGACCCGCTCGTCCACACCGTGGAAGAGGGACCAGTAGTCGAAGCCGGGCGGCAGCTTCAGCGGGGAGAAGCCGTATCCGGTGATCCCGAGCCGGGAGAACTGCTTGGCGTCGGTGCCGCCCGCCATGCAGAACGGCACCACGTGCCCGTCGGGGTCGAAACGCTCCACGGCCTCGCGCAGGATCCCGAACGTCCGTCCGTCCACGGGGGCTTCGAGGGCCACCTCCCGGTGGTGGAACTCCCAGGTGACGTCGGGGCCGGTGAGCTCGTCGAGGGTGGCGATGAACTCCGCCTCGGTGCCGGGCAGCATCCGGCCGTCCACGTACGCGGTGGCCGTGCCCGGGATGACGTTGAGCTTGTAACCGGCGCTGAACATGGTCGGGTTGGCGCTGTTGCGCACGGTCGCCTCGACGAGCAGACCGGCCGGGCCGAGCTTGCCGAGGACCGCGTCGAGGTCGAAGCCGCGGGCACCGGGGTCGACCGACAGGCCCTGGAGGGCCGCGAGTTCGGTGATGCAGGCGGCGACCGTGCCGGTGAGCCGTACGGGCCAGCGGTACTCGCCGATCCGGGCCACGGCGCCGGCCAGCCGGCTGACGGCGTTGGCCCGGTTGGGCTTGGAGCCGTGTCCCGCCGTGCCGTGGGCCGTCAACTTCAGCCAGGCGGTGCCGCGTTCACCGGCCGCGATCGGATAGAGGGCCTGGCCGGGGCCGTTGTGCACGGTGAAGGCGCCGGACTCGCTCAGCCCCTCCGTACAGCCCTCGAAGAGGTGCGCGTACTGGTCGGCGAGGAACCCCGAGCCGTCGACCGCGCTGTCCTCCTCGTCCGCCGTGTAGGCGATCACGATGTCCCGGCGCGGCTTGACCCCGGCCCGCGCCCAGGACCGTACGACGGCCAGCACCATCGCGTCCATGTTCTTCATGTCGACGGCGCCGCGTCCCCAGACCACCCCGTCGCGGACCTCCCCGGAGAAGGGGTCCACGCTCCAGTCGGCGGCCTCGGCGGGGACCACGTCGAGGTGGCCGTGGACGAGGAGGGCCTCGGCGCCGGGGTCGGCGCCCTCGATCCGGGCCACCACGTTGGTGCGGCCGGGCGTGCGCTCCAGCAGGACCGGCTCCGCGCCGGCGGCGGCGAGCCGCTCGGCGACGTACTCGGCGGCGGGGCGCTCGCGGCAGTCGCCGCCGCCCCGGTTCGTGGTGTCGATGCGGATCAGGCCGGAGGTGAACGCGACGGCTTCGTCGAGCGCGACCTGGTCGACCGGGGACTCCTGGGTGACTGCGGGCATGTCAGCCATACTGCTCCTCCACGGCTGCCGAGACGACCGTCGTGACCGCCTTGAAGGTCCGGATCCCCTCGTACATCGTCTCGCTGGTGTACGCGACCCTGCGTTCCCCGAAGCGTTCGACGCCCGGGACGACGGTGGCGGCCATCGCCAGGTGCGCGGCGTCGAACTCCAGCTCCACGGTGTACGGGCCGCCGCGCACGGGATCCCGGCGCACGGCGAGGGCCGTGGCCTCCTTGGCGGCGGCCCGGATGTCGGCGGCGGTACGGGCCGGGGTGCGGCAGACGGCGGCGTAGCGGGAGACGTGGTCCTTGACCGCGACCTTCAGCGCGTCCGGCGCGTAGCCGTCGGCGTCGGCGCAGGTCAGGTCGTCGCCGGTGACGAGGATGACGGGCACTCCGTACTCGGCGACGACGTGCGCGTTCAGCAATCCCTCGCTCGCGCGGGCCCCGTTCAGCCAGACGCCGGTGATGGAGTTGGCGAGGTAGGTGTGGGCGAGGACTCCCTCGGAGCCGGCGCCGGTGTGGTAGCCGACGAACGCGACGCCGTCGACGTCGCCGTGCTGGACGCCCTCGACCATGGAGAGGGACTTGTGGCGGCCGGTGAGCATCTCGGCCCGCTCGTCGAGCTGTTCGAGCAGCAGGTTCCGCATGGTCCAGTGGGCCTCGTTGATGAGGACCTGGTCGGCGCCGCCGTCGAGGAAGCCGAGGACGGCCGCGTTCACGTCCGAGGTGAACATGGGGCGGCAGCGCTCCCACTGGGGGGTGCCGGGCAGGACGTCGGCGGGCCAGGTGACGCCCGTGGCGCCTTCCATGTCGGCGGAGACGAGGATCTTCATCGGGCCCCCCGGGCGGTCGGCTGCGCACGGCGCGTCGTCGCGGGGCGGCCGGCACGGACGGAACCGTCCGGGCGGGCCTCCACGCTGCTTCCGCGCAGAGTTCCAGCCTAGCCGCGCGGGCCCGCTCCGGCCCGGGGGCACGCCCGGGCCGGGGGCTCGCACCGGCCGGGAATTCCACCCGATCCGGTGAGCCGCCCGGTGCCGGCGGCACTGCCGACGGCAGTGCCGCGGCGGGGCAACCGCCGTGCTCAGCCCTCGACTTCGGCGGCCAGGTTGGCCAGCAGGGTGTCGTAGATGCGGCCGAGGCCCTTGGGGGCGAAGGTGCGCTCGAAGAAGCCGCCGATGCCGCCGGCGCCGTTCCAGACGGTGGTGACCACGGCCTTGGACTTGCCCTCGCCGGCCGGGGTGACGACCCAGGTGGTGACCATGGTGGAGTTGCGGTCCTTCTCCACGAGCTGGCCGTCGGTCGGCTCGGTGACCTCCAGCAGGCAGTCGCGCACGCGCTTGCTGGTGGCCTGGAGCTTCCAGTGGACGAGGGTGCCCTCGCCGTCGCCGCCCTCGCGCACCTCGTACTCGCTGAAGTGCTCGGGCAGCAGCTTCCCCCGGGTCCCGGTGTAGTCCGCCAGCGCGTCGAACACGGTCTCCGCGTCTGCCGCGATGATCCGCTCCGTGGTGGCCTCGACCTGCGCCATAGCTGTTCCTCCAGCAGTTGTGTCCGCTCGTCGCGGCAAGCCAACCACCTCCGGGGCACGCGCCCAAATCCGGGTCGGACGCGGCAGTGCCCGCGGACGGGAGGGGGCTCGGCCCGCGGGCGCCCCGGCCTCAGCCCTTCCCGAGCCCGCGGCGGCGACCGACCCGGACTCGGCCCGCACGATCATGGGAACGTTTGTTCTATTCTCGGGGCCGAGAGACCGAGGGAGGCGCTCATGCGCTGGGACAATCTGACGGGCGGGCCAGGGGCCCCCGACGCCGCAGGGGCGCTCTTCGGGGCCGCCTCCGTCGTCACCCGGACCTTCGACACCCCCGAGTTCCGCGGGATCACCTTCCACGAGGTCCGCGCCCGCTCGGTCCTCAACCGGGTGCCCGGCGCCTCGCGCATGCCGTTCGAGTGGACGGTCAACCCGTACAGGGGTTGCAGCCACGCCTGCGTGTACTGCTTCGCCCGCAAGACCCACAGCTACCTCGACCTCGACACCGGCATCGGCTTCGACTCGCAGATCGTCGTCAAGACCAACGCCCCCGAGCTGCTGCGCCGCGAACTCGCTTCGGGCCGGTGGACCGGCGCGCACATCGCCATGGGCACCAACGTCGACTGCTACCAGCGCGCCGAGGGCCGCTACCGGCTGATGCCCGGGATCATCGAGGCCCTGCGCGACCGGGCCAACCCCTTCTCCATCCTGACCAAGGGGACGCTGATCCTGCGCGACCTCCCGCTCCTGCGGCAGGCCGCCGAGGTCGCGGACGTCGGCATCTCCGTCTCCGTCGGCTTCACCGACACCGCCCTGTGGCGGACCGTCGAACCCGGTACGCCCTCCCCCGCCGCCCGGCTGGGAGCCGTACGGACCCTCACCGACGCCGGGATCGAGTGCGGGGTGCTGATGGCCCCGGTGATCCCCTTCCTCGGGGACTCCCCCGAGGAGCTGCGGGCCACCGTCCGGGCCGTCGCCGAGTCCGGTGCGACCTCCGTGACACCCCTGGTACTCCATCTGCGGCCGGGCGCCCGCGAGTGGTTCACGGCGTGGCTGGGGGCCCACCACCCCCACCTCGTCGAACGGTACGAGCGGATGTACGCGAGCGGCTCGTACGCACCCACCTGGTACCAGCGGCAGATCACCCGCCAAGTCCACGAACTCGCCGCCGAATTCGGCATCGGCCCCTCCCGGCGGGGCGCGGCCCGCAGGATCCCCCTCCCCGAACGCCCCGCCGGACCCGCGCCCGCCGATCCGGTGCAGCTCAGCCTGCTGTGACCTCGTACGGCCCCTGAAAGCTCATCACATCGGGCCAATCAGCGGCCCAATCCCGCCTTCCCGGCGTGGTTTCCGGGACGATTCCGCCCAGAACCCTCGGCTGGGAGGCCCCATGCTGCACCCTGCGAAGAAGCGCGGCCCGCTGACGAAGCGCGCCGCCGTCCTGCTGTCGGTCGCCACGGCGACCGTGGCCGCCGTCGTCACGAGCCCGGCGGGCGCCACGCCGTCGGCCGCCGCGCCGGTCGCCGCGCCCGCCGCGCTGCGCTGGACCGGCTGTGCGACCCCGCGCTATCCGACGCTGCAGTGCGCCTCCCTCAAGGTCCCGCTCGACCACGACCACCCGGCCGGCCGGCAGATCTCCCTGGCCCTGACCCGGGTCCCGCACACCGCCGCCACCTCGCAGGGCCCGCTGCTGGTCAACCCCGGCGGGCCCGGCGGCAGCGGCCGGAGCCTGGCCGGGTTCATCGCCTCCGCACTGCCGAAGGACGTGGCCGCCCAGTACGACGTGATCGGCTTCGACCCCCGCGGCGTCGGCAAGAGCGAGCCCACCCTCGACTGCGGGCCAGGCCACTTCACCCCCGTGCGCCCGGACTCCGTACCGCTCGACGCGCAGACCGAGCAGGCCAATCTGGACCGGGTGAAGTCCTTCGCCGAGTCCTGCCAGACCAAGCACGCGGACGTGCTCCCGTACATCGGCACCGTCTCCGCCGCCCGCGACCTCGAGGTGCTGCGCGGGGCCCTCGGCGCGGCGAAGCTCAGCTACTTCGGCTACTCGTACGGGACCTACCTGGGCGCGGTGTACGCCAAGCTCCACCCGGACCGGGTGCACCGCCTGGTCCTGGACTCCGTGGTCGACCCGGGCGGGGTCTGGTACGAGGACAACCTCGCGCAGGACCAGGCGTTCGACGCCCGGCACAAGTCCTTCCTGGCCTGGGTGGCCCAGTACGACGGGAAGTACGGGCTGGGCACCGACCCGGCGGGGGTCGAGGAGCGCTGGTACGCGATGCGCGACGCCCTGCGCGCGACGCCGGCGGGCGGCAAGGTGGGCCCGGCGGAGCTGGAGGACACGTACATGCCGGGCGGCTACTACAACGGCTACTGGCCGGTCCTCGCCGAGGCCTTCTCGGCGTACGAGGTGGCGAAGGACCCGAAGCCGCTGGTGGCGGCGTACGAGCGGTTCGGGGCGGTGGAGCCGTCCGCGGGCAACAGCTACAGCGTGTACACGGCGGTCCAGTGCCGCGACTCCGCCTGGCCGAAGGACTGGAACCAGTGGCGTGCGGACATGTGGCGCACCCACGCGAAGGCCCCGTTCATGACCTGGAACAACGCCTGGTACAACGCTCCCTGCGCGTTCTGGCAGACGGAGCCGCTGGCGGCGCCGGACGTGACCAACGCCTCCCTCCCGCCGGCCCTGCTGCTCCAGGCGACGGAGGACGCGGCGACCCCGTTCGAGGGGGCGCTGAGCATGAAGGGGAAGCTGAAGGGATCGGCGCTGGTGGTCGAGGAGGGCGGCGGCAACCACGGGGTCGCGCTCAGCGGCAACAAGTGCCTGGACGAGAAGGTGGCGGCGTACCTGCGGACGGGCCAGGCCTCGGACGCCACCTGCGCCGCCCAGCCGGCCCCGAAGCCGACCACGTCCACCCGTGCGGTCCCCGCGACCGCCGGCGGCACGGCCCTCCACGGCCTCCTGGGCTTCCGCGGCTGAGGATCAGGCCCGCTGCCGCATGTAACGGTTTGCGGCGCTTCGCCCGTCCCGTCCCCGGCACCTCGGTGCACGGGACGGGACGCGCGGACACGAGCTGGGGCACCTGCGGTGAAGAAGCTGATACCGCTGCCCGCCCGGCGGAAGGCAGCGGATCCAGCGGGCGGCGGACCGCCGCCGCCCGGCCGCCGCGCACGATGCGCCCGACGCGCCCGCAGCGCCCGATGCGGCCGCGCCCGGCGGGGTCCTGGGCCGGCGGGCGGAGGGCGCCGCGGGCCGCGAGCCCGTGGCCGCCCACGCACCGGGCGGGGCTTCAGCCTCCGGCTGACGGGACGGGCGGGGCCGGCAGGACCGCGAAGGCCTCCACCTCCAGCAGGAGCTCCGGGCGGACCAGGGCCGCGACCTGGACGGCCGAGGACGCCGGCAGCCGGTCGGCGGGGATGACGGCGTCGCGCGCCTCCCGGACCGCAGGGAGGTGGGCGATGTCGGTGACGAAGTACGTCAGCTTCACCACGTCGCCGAAGGTCGCCCCGGCCGCGGCCAGGCAGCGCCGGAGGTTCTCGAACACCTGGCGGGCCTGCGCGGCGGCGTCGCCCGCGCCGACGATCCGGCCCTGTTCGTCGAAGGCGCACTGTCCGGAGACCGCGATGAAGCGCCCGGTGCCCCAGGCGACGTGGCTGTAGCCCGTGCCGGGGTGGACTCCTTCCGGCGCGGCTATGCGGGTGATGTGGCGGTCGTCATGGCCGTCGTCACGGCGGTGGTCATGGCTGTCGTCGGGCCTGGTCGTGAAGTCGATCATGCGGTCGATCATGTCAGCGCGGTCGCCGCAGTTTGCGCAGGGCCGCCGTCGCCGCCACCGCGAGGCGGGGGTGCGACTGGGCCTGGGTGAGGACCTCGCGGGCACGCGGGTCGGCGAGGGTGCCGAGGCCCTCGACGCAGGCCAGGGCCACCCGCCAGTAGGGCTCGTGCGGGGACAGCAGCCGGGACAGCGTGGCCATCAGGACCGGCGCCGATTCGGGGGCGCGCAGGGTCGTGAGGAGCCGTACGGGCTGGAGGGCGTAGGCCGTGCGCAGGGTGTTGGTGGTCAGGGCCGCCGCCGCGCGGGCGGTGCGCGGGTCGCCCAGGGCGGCGAGCGCCTCGGCGGCGGCCGCGCAGCGCGGCGGGTCCCGGTGGTTGAGGAGCAGCACCAGCGGCTCGAAGGCCCGCCGGTCGCCGGCCAGGCCGAGGCGGTACGCGGCCAGTTCGCGGGCCCACAGGGGCAGGCCGGCGGAGGTCAGGGAGGCGGCCAGCGCGTCGGGGTCCGCCGCGAGCAGTTCCTCGTACCGAGGGGATCCCCCCGACTCCCCCGACACGCCGGACACGCCGGACTCCCCGGACGCGCCGGTCTCCCCCGACTGCCCGGCTTCCGTTCGCAGGCGCTCCAGCACGTCGTTCACCCGGCCACCCTAGGGCGGCGCGGCCGCCGCCACGCCGGGTTTCCGCAGATGACTGATCGATGATCGATGATCGGTACATTTGGGCGGTACAGGTCACATCTCCGCGCTCTGGCGCGGCAGTTACCCGCGGGTTACGCTCCTTTCAACGTACGAGGCCGGCCTGGTGACGCAGCCGCCCCGTATCAGTCGGTTCGGTAGCTCCCACGACTCACGTGCACCAGCTACCTCTGTTGCCCTTCGTGTACGGCGTGGCCCCGGGACAGGGTCCGCCGTTCTCCGCCCCGCACTTCTTCGCGGGCCGGTTCTCCCGCCGCGCGTCGTGCGCCGTGCGGCGCCCTCAGTCGTCACCCTCTTCCACTGGAGTCCCGCGATGGACCTTCCGTCCACGTCCAGTCAGTCCACCGGCCGGCCCGCCTTCCAGACGATCGCCGTCGTCGGCCTCGGCACCATGGGCACCGGCATCGCCGAGGTCCTCGCCCAGGCCGGCCGCGAGGTCATCGGCATCGACATCAGCGAAGCCGCCACCCGCCGGGCCACCGCCGCCCTCGCGGCCGCCACGGCCCGCTCGGTGGCCCGCGAGCGCCTCACCGAGCAGGAGCGGGAGGGCGTGCTCGCCCGCTTCCGCACCTTCACCGAGCTGACCGCCGCGGCCGAGGCCGACCTCGTCATCGAGGTCGTCCCGGAGAGCTACGAGCTCAAGCAGCGCCTCTTCCGCGAGCTCGACGCGATCGTCCGCCCCGACACGATCCTGGCCACCGGCACCAACGCCCTCTCGGTGACCCGGCTCGCCGCCGAGTCGCAGCGCCCCGAGCGCGTCCTCGGCCTGCACTTCTTCAACCCGGCCCCGGCGATGAAGCTGGTCGAGGTGGTCTCCAGCGTCCTCACCGCCCCGCCGGCCGTCGAGGCGGTCACCGTGCTGGCCCGCGAGCTCGGCAAGGAGCCCGTCTCCGTCGGCGACCGCCCCGGCTTCGTCGCGGACGGCCTGCTCTTCGGGTACCTCAACCAGGCCGCCGCGATGTACGAGTCGAAGTACGCCTCCCGCGAGGACATCGACGCGGCGATGCGGCTCGGCTGCGGTCTGCCCATGGGCCCCCTCGCCCTGCTCGACCTGATCGGCGTGGACACCGCCCGGACCGTCCTGGAGGCCATGTACGCCTCCTCCGGCGACCGGCTGCACGCCCCGGCCCCGATCCTGGGCCACCTCGCCGAGGCCGGCCTGACCGGGCAGAAGTCCGGGCGCGGCTTCTACACGTACGGGGAGCCGGGCGGCTCCACGATCGTCCGCGACGCGCAGACCCCGCTGGACGGGGCCCGGCTCGGCGAGGGCCGCCCGGTCGCGAAGGTCGGCGTGGCCGGCTCCGGCACCATGGCGAGCGGTATCGCGCAGGTCTTCGCGCAGGCCGGCTTCGCGGTGGTGCTCGCCGCCCGCAGCCAGGAGAAGGCGGCCGCCGCGAAGGCCGCGATCGGCAAGTCCTTGGACCGTGCGGTGTCCAAGGGCAAGCTGACCGAGGAGAACGCGGCGCGGACGCTGGAGCGGATCAGCCCGGCCGGCTCGCTGGACGCCTTCGCCGACGTGGACCTGGCCGTGGAGGCCGTCGCCGAGGACCTGGCGGTCAAGCAGGAGCTGTTCGCCGCCCTCGACAAGGTCTGCAGGCCGGGCGCGGTGCTGGCCACCACGACCTCCTCGCTGCCGGTGATCGCGATCGCCCGCGCGACCTCGCGTCCGCAGGACGTGATCGGCATGCACTTCTTCAACCCGGCTCCGGCGATGAAGCTGGTCGAGGTGGTCCGGACCGTCCTGACCTCCGACGACGTGCACGCCACGGTCCGCGAGGTCTGCGTCAAGGTGCGCAAGCACCCGGTGGACTGCGGGGACCGGGCCGGCTTCATCGTGAACGCGCTGCTGTTCCCGTACTTGAACAACGCCGTGAAGATGGTCGAGCAGCACTACGCGAGCCTCGACGACATCGACGCGGCGATGAAGCTGGGCGGCGGCTACCCGATGGGGCCCTTCGAGCTCCTCGACGTCGTCGGCCTGGACGTCTCGCTGGCGATCGAGAAGGTGCTCCACAAGGAGTTCCGCGACCCCGGCCTGGCCCCCTCCCCGCTGCTGGAGCACCTGGTGGCGGCGGGCTGCCTGGGCCGCAAGACCGGCCGCGGATTCCGTGAGTACGCCCGCCGGTAAGCAGCGCCCTGGCCAGGTGCCCCCAGAGCCGGATGCGTGGGGAGGGTTGCTCGGGTCTGCCGCACCCTCACGGCAGACGAACCCTCCCGACGAGCACTGTGTGCCCAGTGCCGGCCCTCCCCCGCATCCACCACCGCCCCACCCCCCTCAGGCGCGCTCCCCCGCGCGAATGAAGTACTTTCGCTCTATGTCCCAGCCCGCCAAGACCTCGTCCCGCGCCGCCACGGCCTCCGACAGCACGGAGAGCGCGGCCGGCACCAAGGCGGCCGCCCAGCGTCTGAAGATGCGCCGCGAGCTCGCCGCCGCCGCCATGGAGCTGTTCGCGACCAAGGGGTACGAGGCGACGACGGTCGACGAGATCGCCGCGACGGCGGGGGTGGCGCGCAGGACCTTCTTCCGGCACTTCCGGTCCAAGGAAGAGGCGATCTTCCCGGACCACGACGACACCCTGACCAGGGCCGAGGCGGTGCTGGACGTGGCCCCGGCGCACGAGCACCCGCTCGACACGGTGTGCCGCGGGATCAAGGAAGTCATGAAGATGTACGCCGCGTCGCCGGCGGTGTCGGTGGAGCGCTACCGGCTGACCCGCGAGGTGCCGGCGCTGCGGGAGCGGGAGATCGCCTCGGTGGCCCGGTACGAGCGGCTGTTCACCCGCTATCTGCTGGCCCATTTCGACGAGACCGACCACCACGACGGCAATGACGACCCGCTGCTGGCGGAGGTGGCCGCCTCGGCGGTGGTGACGGCCCACAACCACGTGCTGCGGCGCTGGCTGCGGGCGGGGGGCCAGGGGGACGTGGAGGCGCAGCTGGACCACGCCTTCTCGATCGTGCGGAAGACCTTCGGCACCGGGATCGGCGCGGGCCGCACCCTGGGCGCGGCGCCGGCCCCGGCTCCGGCCGCGCCGGCGGAGGTCCGTACGCAGGGCGAGGTGCTGGTGGCGGTGGCCCGTACGGACGCCCCGCTCGACGAGGTCATGCGGACCATCGAGGAAGCACTCAGAAACAAGCAGTAGTCGCACACATCACAGTGGCCGCTCCCGTTCCGGGGGCGGCCGCTTTTATTTGTCCGACTTGCCCCTACTCACCGGTAACTCTGATCGATCATCGCTCATATGCGCAGGTCAATAGGCAAATGAGAGAAAGTTTTGGCACGCGGTGCCTTGCTGAGTGACACGGGGTGCCATACGTTGAATCTCGTCCGGATGTCCCCGCGGTCCACGCCCACTCGGCACGAACCGCGCCCCGGATGCCTGCGTCACCAGGCCGCGCGCACGCCCCACCACGGGCGTCGCGCCAGCACCACAGCTCCGCCGGACCGACGGCATTCGCAGCACCGCAGCACCACCCACACCACACCCGTTCCACGCACCCGCGTATCCCTCAGCGCACCCTCAGCGCTCGCCGGAGGCACACCGTGAAGGACATCCTGGACGCGATCCAGTCGCAGGCCGCAACGGCCGCCGACTTCGCGGCCCTGCCGCTCCCCGACTCGTACCGCGCGATCACCGTGCACAAGGACGAGGCGGAGATGTTCGCGGGGCTCACCACCCGTGAGAAGGACCCGCGCAAGTCCCTGCACCTCGACCAGGTCCCGGTGCCGGAGCTCGGCCCGGGCGAGGCCCTGGTGGCCGTCATGGCCTCCTCGGTCAACTACAACTCGGTCTGGACGTCGATCTTCGAGCCGGTGTCGACCTTCAACTTCCTGGAGCGTTACGGCAAGCTGAGCGACCTCAGCAAGCGCCACGACCTCCCGTACCACGTCATCGGCTCGGACCTCGCGGGCGTCGTCCTGCGCACCGGCCCCGGCGTCAACTCCTGGAAGCCGGGCGACGAGGTCGTCGCGCACTGCCTCTCGGTCGAGCTGGAGTCCTCCGACGGCCACAACGACACGATGCTCGACCCCGAGCAGCGCATCTGGGGCTTCGAGACCAACTTCGGCGGCCTCGCCGAGATCGCACTGGTCAAGTCCAACCAGCTGATGCCGAAGCCGGACCACCTCAGCTGGGAGGAGGCCGCCTCCCCCGGCCTGGTCAACTCCACCGCCTACCGCCAGCTGGTCTCCCGCAACGGCGCCGGCATGAAGCAGGGCGACAACGTCCTGATCTGGGGCGCCAGCGGCGGGCTCGGCTCGTACGCGACCCAGTTCGCACTGGCCGGCGGCGCCAACCCGATCTGCGTGGTCTCCAGCGCGCAGAAGGCGGACATCTGCCGCGCGATGGGCGCGACCGCGATCATCGACCGCAGCGCCGAGGGCTACAAGTTCTGGAAGGACGAGCACACCCAGGACCCCAAGGAGTGGAAGCGCTTCGGCAAGCGCATCCGCGAGCTGACCGGCGGCGAGGACATCGACATCGTCTTCGAGCACCCCGGCCGCGAGACCTTCGGTGCGAGCGTCTACGTCACCCGCAAGGGCGGCACCATCACCACCTGCGCCTCGACCTCGGGCTACATGCACGAGTACGACAACCGCTACCTGTGGATGTCCCTCAAGAAGATCATCGGCTCCCACTTCGCGAACTACCGCGAGGCGTGGGAGGCCAACCGCCTGATCGCCAAGGGCAAGATCCACCCCACGCTGTCCAAGGTCTACTCCCTGGAGGAGACCGGCCAGGCGGCCTACGACGTCCACCGCAACCTCCACCAGGGCAAGGTCGGCGTGCTCGCGCTGGCCCCCGAGGAGGGCCTGGGCGTGCGCGACCACGAGATGCGCGCGACGCACCTGGAAGCCATCAACCGCTTCCGCAACATCTGATCCGCCCGACCGTCTGAGATCGTTCAAGGGCCAAAGGGACAGCCTGAGATGACAGAGCGCCAGAAAGACCGTCCGTGGCTCATGCGGACGTACGCCGGCCACTCCACGGCCGAGGCGTCCAACGAGCTGTACCGCCGCAACCTCGCCAAGGGCCAGACCGGCCTGTCGGTCGCGTTCGACCTTCCGACGCAGACCGGCTACGACCCCGACCACATCCTCGCCCGCGGCGAGGTGGGCCGGGTCGGGGTCCCGGTCTCCCATCTGGGCGACATGCGGCGGCTGTTCCAGGACATCCCCCTGGAGCAGATGAACACCTCGATGACGATCAACGCCACCGCCATGTGGCTGCTGGCGCTCTACCAGGTGGCCGCCGAGGAGCAGGGCGCGGACATCGCCCAGCTCCAGGGCACCACCCAGAACGACATCGTCAAGGAGTACCTCTCGCGCGGGACGCACGTCTTCCCGCCCGGGCCCTCGCTCCGCCTGACGACGGACATGATCGCGTACACGGTCAACCACATCCCGAAGTGGAACCCGATCAACATCTGCTCGTACCACCTCCAGGAGGCCGGGGCCACCCCGGTCCAGGAGATCTCGTACGCGATGTCGACGGCGATCGCCGTGCTGGACTCGGTGCGCGACTCGGGCCAGGTCCCGGAGGATCGGTTCGGCGAAGTGGTCGCCCGTATCTCGTTCTTCGTGAACGCGGGCGTCCGCTTCATCGAGGAGATGTGCAAGATGCGCGCCTTCGGCCGCATCTGGGACCAGGTCACCCGCGAGCGCTACGGCATCGAGAACGCCAAGCAGCGCCGCTTCCGGTACGGCGTCCAGGTCAACTCCCTCGGCCTGACCGAGGCGCAGCCGGAGAACAACGTCCAGCGCATCGTGCTGGAGATGCTCGCGGTCACCCTCTCCAAGGACGCCCGCGCCCGCGCCGTGCAGCTGCCGGCCTGGAACGAGGCGCTGGGTCTGCCCCGGCCCTGGGACCAGCAGTGGTCGCTGCGCATCCAGCAGGTCCTGGCGCACGAGAGCGACCTGCTGGAGTACGAGGACATCTTCGCCGGATCCCACGTCATCGAGGCCAAAGTCGACTCCCTGGTCGTCGACTGCCTGGCCGAGATCGACCGGATCCAGGAGATGGGCGGCGCGATGGCCGCCGTCGAGTCCGGGTACCTGAAGTCCCAGCTGGTCTCCTCGCACGCCGAGCGGCGCGCCCGGATCGAGGCCGGCGAGGACAAGATCGTCGGCGTCAACTGCTTCGAGCAGACCGAGGAGAACCCGCTGACGGCCGACCTGGACGGCGCCATCATGACGGTCGACCCGGCCGTCGAGGCGCTGACCGTGGAGCGGATCGTCCGCTGGCGGGCCGAGCGGCAGGAGTCCTCGGACCGGCAGGGGAACGGCGACCCGTTCGTCTTCCCGACGGTGATGCAGGCCCTGGACCGGCTCAAGGAGGCCGCGGCCGGGACCGAGAACCTGATGGAGGCCACCCTGGAGTGCGCCCGGGCGGGTGTCACCACCGGCGAATGGGCGAACGCCCTGCGCGAGGTGTTCGGCGAGTTCCGCGCCCCGACCGGGGTCTCCTCGGCCCCGGTGGCGGTCACCGCCGAGGAGGGCACGCCGATGGCCCTCGTCCGCGAGAAGGTCGCCCGGACGGCCGAGGACCTGGGCTCCGGCCGGCTGCGCCTGCTGGTCGGCAAGCCCGGCCTGGACGGGCACTCCAACGGCGCCGAGCAGATCGCCGTACGGGCCCGCGACGCCGGGTTCGAGGTGGTCTACCAGGGCATCCGGCTGACGCCCGAGGAGATCTCGTCGGCGGCGCTGGCCGAGGACGTGCACTGCGTGGGACTGTCCATCCTGTCCGGCTCGCACAGCGCGCTCGTGCCGGACGTGCTGGAACGCCTCCGTACGGCGGGGGCGGGTGACATCCCCGTCGTCCTCGGCGGCATCATTCCGAACGCCGACGCCATCGCCCTCAAGGCGGCCGGAGTGGCTGCCGTCTTCACACCCAAGGACTTCGGTATCACGGAGATCATCGGCCGTATCGTCGACGAGATCCGGAAAGCGAACAAGCTCGACCCTCTGGAGGTCCCCGCATGACCACGCCCACGTCTCCCGTGAACCGCCTTCGGCCGCGCCGCTCCTGCCTCGCGGTGCCGGGCTCGAACCCGCGCTTCCTGGAGAAGGCCCAGGGCCTGCCGGCCGACCAGGTCTTCCTCGACCTCGAGGACGCTTGCGCGCCGCTCGCCAAGGAAGGCGCCCGCCACACGATCGTGGACGCGCTGAACAACGGCGACTGGACCGGCAAGACCCGGGTCGTGCGCGTCAACGACTGGACCACGCACTGGACGTACCGCGACGTCATCACGGTCGTGGAGGGCGCGGGCCAGAACCTCGACTGCATCATGCTGCCCAAGGTCCAGGACGCCCAGCAGATCGTGGCGCTGGACCTGCTGCTGACGCAGATCGAGAAGACGATGGGCTTCGAGGTCGGCAAGATCGGCATCGAGGCGCAGATCGAGAACGCCCAGGGCCTCAACAACGTCAACGCGATCGCGCAGGCCTCCCAGCGCGTGGAGACGATCATCTTCGGGCCGGCCGACTTCATGGCCTCGATCAACATGAAGTCGCTGGTCGTGGGCGAGCAGCCGCCCGGCTACCCGGCGGACGCCTACCACTACATCCTGATGAAGATCCTGATGGCCGCCCGGGCGAACAATCTGCAGGCGATCGACGGCCCCTACCTCCAGATCAAGAACGTCGACGGGTACCGCGAGGTCGCCGGGCGCGCCGCCGCCCTCGGCTTCGACGGCAAGTGGGTGCTGCACCCGGGCCAGGTCGACGCGGCCAACGAGGTCTTCTCCCCCTCCCAGGAGGACTACGACCACTCCGAGCTGATCCTCGACGCGTACGACTGGTGCACCTCCGAGGCCGGCGGCAAGAAGGGCTCGGCCATGCTCGGCGACGAGATGATCGACGAGGCCAGCCGCAAGATGGCCCTCGTCATCGCGGGCAAGGGCCGCGCGGCGGGCATGCAGCGCACCACCAAGTTCGAGATCCCGGAGGCCTGATCCCGATGCAGTTCGGACGCACGTACGAGGAGTTCGAGGTCGGCGCGGTCTACAAGCACTGGCCCGGGAAGACGGTCACGGAGTACGACGACCACCTCTTCTGTCTGCTGACCATGAATCACCACCCGCTCCACATGGACAGCAATTACGCCGAGAACACGACCGACTTCGGCAAGAACGTGGTCGTGGGCAACTACATCTACTCGCTGCTGCTCGGCATGTCCGTGCCGGACGTCTCCGGGAAGGCCATCGCCAACCTGGAGATCGAGTCGCTGCGGCACGTCGCGCCGACCTTCCACGGCGACACCATCTACGGCGAGACCACGGTCCTCGACAAGACCCCGTCGAAGTCGAAGAACGACCGCGGGATCGTCTACGTCGAGACCAAGGGCTACAAGCAGGACGGCACCCTCGTCTGCGTCTTCCGGCGCAAGGTGATGGTCCCGACGGAGACGTACATCAAGGAGCGCGGCGGCGAGCAGCCCGGCCGCCCGCAGCTGAAGGAACAGGGGAAGTAGCCATGGCCCGACTCGCCCAGACCGCCGGGCTGACCGACGTCCAGCGGGAGATCCTCAAGACCGTCCGGGAGTTCGTCGACAAGGAGATCATCCCGGTCGCGACCGAGCTCGAACACCGTGACGAGTACCCGCAGCAGATCGTCGACGGCCTCAAGGAGCTCGGCCTCTTCGGCCTGATGATTCCGGAGGAGTACGGCGGCCTGGGTGAGTCGCTGCTCACCTACGCGCTGTGCGTGGAGGAGATAGCGCGGGGCTGGATGTCCGTCTCGGGCATCATCAACACCCACTTCATCGTGGCGTACATGCTCAAGCAGCACGGCACCCAGGAGCAGAAGGACCACTTCCTGCCCCGTATGGCGCTGGGCGAGGTGCGCGGCGCGTTCTCGATGTCCGAGCCGGGGCTGGGCTCCGATGTGTCGGCCATCACGTCCAAGGCGGTGAAGGACGGCGAGGAGTACGTCCTGAACGGCCAGAAGATGTGGCTGACGAACGGCGGCTCCTCGACCCTGGTGGCCGTTCTGGTCCGCAGTGACGAAGGACACCCCGAGGGCACGGCCCCGCACAAGTCGATGACGACCTTCCTCGTCGAGAAGGAGCCGGGCTTCGGTGAGGTCCGTCCGGGCCTGACCATCCCGGGCAAGATCGACAAGATGGGCTACAAGGGCGTCGACACCACCGAGCTGATCATGGACGGACTGCGCATTCCGGCCAATCGGGTCCTCGGAGGCCAGACGGGCCGAGGGTTTTACCAAATGATGGACGGGGTCGAGGTCGGCCGCGTGAACGTGGCGGCCCGTGGCTGCGGCGTCGCTCAGCGTGCGTTCGAGCTGGGTGTCTCTTATGCCCAGCAACGTCACACTTTCGGCAAAGCGATCGCCGAGCACCAGGCCATCCAGTTCAAGCTCGCCGAGATGGCTACCAAGGTCGAGGCCGCCCATGCGATGATGGTCAATGCAGCACGCAAAAAGGACTCCGGGGAACGAAACGACCTTGAGGCAGGGATGGCGAAGTACCTCGCCTCCGAATACTGCAAGGAGGTAGTCGAGGACGCCTTCCGTATCCATGGCGGCTACGGATTCTCGAAGGAGTACGAGATCGAGCGCCTCTACCGTGAGGCACCGATGCTGTTGATCGGTGAAGGAACGGCCGAGATCCAGAAAATGATCATCGGTCGGCGCCTGCTCGAGGAGTACCGACTCCAGGGCTGAAAGTCCCTTTTGCGGCGGATCCTCCATGGGTTCGTCGCAAAAGAATCACTGGCAGTCACTGGCTGGCGGCCATCGACTCGGCTTCTGGCTTGCCCAGTTGTTGCGTGCAACCGATAGCATTCCAGTAAAGCCGCCGTCCCGTCCCCCTGTTTGCGGCGCGGCAATCACCCGCTACGAAGGTCATCCATGCCCCACAGCCAAACCTCTGCACCTCGCGTCGGCTTCCTGAACGGACGTCTCGCACGCGGAGCATCGCCGTGGCTCCTGCCGACCGTCGCCACCGCTGCGCTCAGCCTCACCCGGGCCCGCAAGTCCGGCCGCTGGGCCGCGGTGGCCGTGCCCACCACCGCTCTCGCGGCGGGCATGCTGTGGTTCTTCCGCGATCCCGAGCGTGAGATCACGCAGGGCCGGGTCATCTCGCCCGCCGACGGTGTGGTGCAGAGCATCATGCCGTGGAAGGACGGACGGACCCGGGTCGCGATCTTCATGAGCCCGTTGAACGTCCACGTCAACCGCGCGCCCCTCGCGGGCACGGTGACGTCCGTGGAGCACATCCCGGGCGGGTTCGTCCCGGCGTTCAACAAGGAGAGCGAGAACAACGAGCGCGTTGTCTGGCACTTCGACACCGAGCTCGGCGACATCGAGATGGTGCAGATCGCCGGCGCCGTCGCACGCCGCATCGTCCCGTACCTGCCGGCCGGTACCAAGGTGGAGCAGGGCGAACGCATCGGTCTGATCCGCTTCGGCTCCCGCGTCGACATCTACCTCCCCGAGGGTGTCGAGGTCGCGGTCGAGGTCGGACAGGCCACCACCGCGGGGGTGACCCGAATTGACCGTGACTGACCCTGAGACTCCCACCACACCGTCGGGCGGCTGGGTGCCCGAGGCCGCGGAGGAGGAGTCCGCAGAGGACGACATGCCGCTCTCGCTGCGGCTGTCGATAGCGGACACCCTCACCCTCGGCAACGCGACCTGCGGATTCATGGCGGTGTACTTCACCACCACCGGGATCCTCATCCCGCACCTCACCGGCAGCGGCGAGTCGGGCATGGCCCGCAACAGCGCCGCGACGGCGGTGATACTGATGCTGCTCGCCGCGGTCTTCGACCTCTTCGACGGCATCGTGGCCCGCAAGCTGCGCAGCTCGCCGATGGGCGCCGAGCTGGACAACCTGTCGGACCTGATCAGCTTCGGCCTGGCTCCCGCGTACTTCGTGCTCGTGTACGGCATGGTCGCCGACGACGCGGTGCAGAAGATGTCCGCGCTGGCCGCGATCGTGGTGCTGCTGGCCGTGGTGCTCAGACTCGCGAGATTCAGCTGCGTGACCATGAAGGACGGCATGTTCCAGGGCATGCCGAGCCCCTTCGGCGCGCTGACGGTCGTCTCGATCGTGCTGCTGGAGCTGCCGTTCGTCCCGACGCTGCTCGCGATCATCGGGGTGGCCTGGCTGATGGTGAGCCGGGTCGAGTACCCGAAGCCGCGGGGTGTCCTCGCGGTGGCCATGCTGAGCTGGATCATCGGGGCCATGGGTCTGCTGGCGGCCTGGGCGTTCGACGCCCCGGGCGGTCAGCTGCTGCTCCAGGCGGGCTGTGCGCTCCAGATCGCTCTGGCGGCGACCATCCCGCTGTTCGCGACGACCCGTCGCGCGAACACCTTCCGCCACAACCGCCGCGAGGCGCGAGCGGCGTCGCAGCTCCCGTAAACGCGGATCTCCGCAGTGCGTACGAGGCCCCCGGCCGCCGTCAGGCGCCGGGGGCTTTCGCATGCCGTGACGGCTACTCTTGATGTCGGAAAACCGCCAGCCCGGCGAGGGCCGGGCCGGGATGCTGGAGCCATGTACACCGACACCGACCGCTGTGTGAGAGCCGTGCAGTCGAAGGACGCCCGCTTCGACGGATGGTTCTTCACCGCCGTGCGGACCACCGGGATCTACTGCCGGCCCAGCTGCCCCGCGGTGCCGCCCAAGGTCGAGAACATGACCTTCCTGCCCAGCGCCGCCGCCTGCCAGCAGGCCGGGTTCCGGGCCTGCAAGCGGTGCCGGCCCGACACCTCCCCCGGCTCCCCCGAGTGGAACGCCCGGGCCGACGCCGTCGCCCGGGCCATGCGGCTCATCCAGGACGGCGTCGTGGACCGTGAGGGCGTCCCGGGGCTGGCGGCGCGGCTGGGGTACTCCACGCGCCAGGTGGAGCGGCAGCTGAACGCCGAGCTCGGCGCGGGCCCCCTCGCCCTCGCCCGGGCCCAGCGGGCCCAGACGGCCCGGCTGCTGATCGAGACCTCCGAGCTGCCGATGGGCGACGTCGCCTTCGCCGCCGGGTTCTCCTCCATCCGGACCTTCAACGAGACCGTCCGCGAGGTCTTCGCCCTCGCCCCCGGCGAGCTGCGCCTGCGGGCCGAGAAGGCGAACCGGCACGTCCCCAGGGTGCCCGGGACGATCAGCCTGCGCCTGCCGTACCGGGCCCCGCTCAACCCCGACAACCTCTTCGGCCACCTCGCCGCGACCGCCGTCCCCGGCGTCGAGGAGTGGCGGGCCGGCGCCTACCGCCGGACGCTGCGGCTCCCGTACGGCACCGGTGTCGTCGCGCTCAGTCCGGGGCCCGACCACATCGGCTGCCAGCTGGCCCTCACCGACCTGCGCGACCTCACCATCGCCATCAGCCGCTGCCGCTGGATGCTCGACCTCGACGCCGACCCCGAGGCCGTCGACGAGCAGCTGCGCGCCGACCCGCTGCTGGCCCCGCTCGTGGACAAGGCCCCGGGGCGCCGGGTGCCGCGTACGGTCGACGCGGCGGAGTTCGCCGTACGGGCGGTGCTCGGCCAGCAGGTGTCCACGGCGGCGGCCCGTACGCACGCCGCCCGGCTGGTCGCCTCGTACGGGGAGCCGGTGGCCGATCCCGATCCCGAGGGCGGGCTGACCCACCTGTTCCCCTCGCCGCAGGCGCTGGCCGCCCTGGACCCCGAGTCGCTGGCCCTCCCGGCGAGCCGGCGCACCACCCTCACCACCCTCGTCGGCGCCCTGGCCGACGGCTCGCTCCCGCTCGGCATCGACAGCGACTGGGAGGCGGCCCGCGCGCGGCTGAACGCGCTGCCCGGGTTCGGCCCGTGGACCACCGAGGTGATCGCGATGCGGGCGCTGGGCGATCCCGACGCCTTCCTGCCGTCCGACCTCGGGGTCCGGCGGGCCGCGAGGGAGCTCGGGCTGCCGTCCACGCCCGCGGCGCTCACCGCCCGGGCGGCCGGCTGGCGGCCCTGGCGCGCGTACGCCGTGCAGTACCTGTGGGCCACCGATGCCCACCCCATCAACCACCTGCCCGTCTGAGGAGTGCGTTCCGTCATGAACACCAAGCAGCACACCGTCGTCGAGAGCCCGTACGGCCCGCTCACCCTGGTCGCCTCGGAGGGCGTCCTCAGCGGCCTGTACATGACCGGGCAGCGGCACCGGCCGGCCGAGGAGTCCTTCGGGGAGCGGGTCGCCGTGACCGAGGAGCCCTTCCCCGAGATCGTGCGGCAGCTGGCCGGGTACTTCGCCGGGGAGCTCACCGAGTTCGACGTGCCCGTCCGGCTGGAGGGCACCGCGTTCCAGCGCAGCGTGTGGGACCAGCTGGTACGGATCCCGTACGGCGAGACCTGGTCGTACGGGGAGCTCGCGGCCAGGCTCGGCAAGCCGAACGCCTCGCGCGCGGTGGGCCTGGCCAACGGGAAGAACCCGGTCAGCATCATCGTTCCGTGCCACCGGGTGATCGGTGCCTCGGGGAGCATGACCGGCTACGGCGGCGGCGTCGAGCGGAAGGTGCGGCTGCTGGCCTTCGAGGCCGGCGCGGCGACGCTGTAGATCAGACCAGCGCGAGGGGGACGAGCAGGGCGAACGCGGCGCCGGCCTCCACCGCGTAGGCGTACAGGGAGGGGTGCTGGACGGGGGCGGCGAGCAGGACCACGCTCTGCTGGGCGGTGGCCGCCGCCACCCAGTCGGCGTCGGCGCCGAGGTTGCCCTGGTACCAGCCCTCGCAGGCGCCCGGGCCGGTGACGGCGAGGAGGTCGTCCTCGCGGCGGTAGAAGGCCTGCCAGCCGGCGGCGGGGGCGGACCAGCCCTCGAAGTCGGTGAACGAGGCCCAGCCGCCCTCGCGTATCGCGGTGTCGAACAGCCACACCGGGGTCCCCTCGGGGGTGACCTCGCCGCCCTCCTGCTGCTCGGTGGTGAAGTGGACCATGGGCAGGGCGTCGGGCCCGTCGGCAGTACTGGGCCAGGCGTACATCGTGATCATCAGATGATTCTGTCCTGCTCGAAGTAAACCCGGTGTCACGAGGAGACCGGGCGGCTGCCGTTCTCCAGCTCCGCGGTGCCCTCGCCGGACTCCAGGACCCGGTAGGCCTCTTGGGTGCGGCGGCCGAGCGATCCGGGGAGGTACGCGGTGAGTTCGGCGGGCTCGACCAGCCGCCAGGACAGCAGTTCCGCCTCCTGGAGCTTGATCGAGGCGAGCTGCGCCGCGTCGAGCACCCCGCCGTCGTAGAGGTACGCGACCAGCGGGGGGCGGCCCTCGCCGAGCGTCCAGTCGACGGCGAGCAGCCGGCCGAGCGGCAGGTCCAGGCCGATCTCCTCGGCGCTCTCGCGGCGGGCGGCCGTCCGCGGGGACTCGCCGAGGTCCGATTCGACGGTGCCGCCCGGCAGGGCCCAGCCCTCGCGGTAGTTGGGCTCGACGAGCAGCACCCGCCCGTCGGCGTCCCGGTAGAGCGCGGCGGCGCCGGCCAGCACCCGGGGCAGGCTCGCGATGTACGTGGCGTAGTCATCGGTGGTGGTCACGGCGCCAACCCTACCGAGCCGCCCGGCCGGGCGGGATCACACCTGCGGGGTGTCCGGCGGGGGCGGGTCGCCGCGGTCCCGGCGGGTGGAGTCGGCCGGGCGGCGCGGACGGTGGGCCGGGCCCGCTTCGGTGAGGGCGTCGCCGACCATCGCCGTGACCGCGTCGCGCATTCCGTGCAGGGCGTGGTGCCGGGCGGGGCCGGCGCCGGGATCCTCGCGGAGCTCCTTCACCAGGGCCCAGCAGAGCAGCATCATGACGATCGCGAAGGGCAGCGCGACCAGGATGGTGGCGGTCTGGAGGGATTTGAGGCCGCCCGCGACCAGGAGTACGGCCGCCACCGCCGCCATCAGCACGCCCCAGGTGACGACGAGCCAGGTGGGCGGGTTCAGCGAGCCGCGGCTGGTGAGGGAACCCATCACCAGGGAGGCCGAGTCGGCGCTGGTGACGAAGTACGTCATGACCAGGGCCATGGCCACGTACGAGGTGACGGTGCCCAGCGGGAGCGCGTCCAGCAGGGCGAAGAGGGAGGCCTCGGCCCCGTCCTTGACCGTGACGGCGAGGTCGGCGGCGCCGGTGGAGTCGAGGCGGATCGCGGTGCCGCCCATCACGCAGAACCAGACCACCGTGGCGCCGCTGGGCACGAGCAGGACGCCGATCAGGAACTCGCGGATGGTGCGGCCGTGCGAGATGCGGGCGATGAAGGTGCCGACGAACGGCGCCCAGGACAGCCACCACGCCCAGTAGAAGATCGTCCACGCGCCGAGCCACGAGCTGTCGGTGAAGGCGCCGGTGCTGGTGGCCATGGGCAGCAGTTCGTGCAGGTAGCTGCCGACGCTGGCGGGGATCACGTCGAGGACGTAGACGGTCGGGCCGAGGAGGAAGACGAAGAGCATCAGGGCGGCGGCGAGCACGATGTTGATCGTGCTCAGCCATTTCACTCCCTTGTGCAGGCCGGAGAAGGCGGAGAACACGAAGGCCGCGGAGAGCGAGGCGATGATGATCAGCTCGACGCCGGTGGAGTCCTCGATCCCGGTGGTGATGTGGAGTCCTTCGGCGACCTGCAGCGCGCCGAGGCCGAGGCTGGTCGCCGTGCCGAAGACGGTGGCGAAGACGGCGAGCAGGTCGATGGCCTTGCCGGGCCGGCCCGCGGCGCGCTCCTCCCCCATCAGCGGGACGAAGGCGGCGCTGAGCCGGTTGCCGCGGCGCTTGCGGAAGGTGGCGTAGGCGAGGGCGAGGCCGGCGATGCCGTAGATCGCCCAGGGGGTGAGCGTCCAGTGGAAGAAGGAGTAGTCGAGGGCCGCGCGGGCGGCGGCGCCCGTGCCGGGGGCGGCCCCGGAGGCGGGCGGCGGGTGCAGGAAGTGCGTGAGCGGCTCGCCGACCCCGTAGAACATCAGGCCGATGCCCATGCCGGCGCTGAACATCATCGCGATCCACGCGAGGTTGGTGAACTCGGGCTCGGAGTCGTCGGCGCCGAGCCGGATCCGGCCGAAGCGGCTGATGGCGAGGACGACGCACATGACGAGGAAGACGTCGGCGGCGATCACGAACAGCCAGGCGAAGTTGGCCAGGACCCAGGCCAGCGCGGTGCTCGACGCCGTGTCGAAGGAGTCCTTGCCGAGCGCCGCCCACGCGACGACGGCCAGCACGGCGATCACCCCGATGGTGACGACGGCACGGTCCGGTTCGGGGTCCGGGCCCTCCGGACGTGCCTCTTCCAGTGAATCCGCGCTCATGCGGCCACACTATGCAGGCGTATATACCTATTTAGGGGGATGGCGCGCCGCGTGTGACCCAGGCCACCCATGGGCATAGGAGGATCCTCCGGATAGGCTCATGGAGGCGCGACTGCACTGTTCGATAGCAAGGGATTAGCAAGGTGACGGACGGAGCAGTAACTGAGACCGCGCGCGTGCTCATCGCCGCGGACAAATTCAAGGGCTCGCTCACGGCCGTTCAGGTCGCGGAGCGGGTGACGGCCGGTCTTCGCAAGGCCGTACCGGGCGTGGAGATCGAGACCCTCCCCGTCGCGGACGGCGGCGACGGTACGGTCGCGGCCGCCGTGGCGGCCGGGTTCGAGCGCCGGGAGGTACGGGTCACCGGACCCCTCGGCGAGCAGGTCACGGCCGCTTTCGCACTGCGCGACGGCACCGCCGTGGTCGAGATGGCGGAGGCCTCCGGGCTCCAGCTGCTGCCGGCGGGTGTGTTCGCCCCGCTGACGGCGACCACGTACGGCTCGGGCGAGCTGCTGAAGGCCGCGCTGGACGCGGGCGCGCGCTCGATCGTCTTCGGCGTGGGCGGCAGCGCCACCACCGACGGCGGCGCGGGGATGCTGGCCGCGCTGGGTGCGGTGTTCCTGGACGCGAACGGTGAACCGGTCGGTCCGGGCGGCGGCGCGCTCGCCGCGCTCGCGTCCGCGGACCTGTCCGGGATCGACCCGCGCTTCGCGGAGGTCGACCTCGTCCTGGCCAGCGACGTGGACAACCCGCTGACGGGCCCGAAGGGCGCGCCCGCGGTCTACGGCCCGCAGAAGGGGGCGTCGCCCGAGGACGTGGCGGCGCTGGACGCGGCGCTGGCGCACTTCGCGGTGGTGCTGGAGAAGTCGATCGGCGAGAAGGCCGGCCGGCTGGCCGCCGCCCCGGGCGCGGGCGGCGCGGGCGGCATCGGGTACGGGGCGCTGCTGCTCGGTGCGTCGTTCCGGCCCGGGATCGAGCTGATGCTGGAGGTGCTGGGCTTCGCGCCGGCGCTGGAGCGGGCGACGCTGGTGATCACCGGTGAGGGCTCGCTGGACGAGCAGACCCTGCACGGCAAGGCCCCGGCCGGGGTGGCGGCCGCCGCCCGCGCGGCGGGCAAGCCGGTCGTGGCCGTCTGCGGCCGCCTGCTGCTGGGCCAGGAGGCCCTGGAGGCGGCCGGCATCCGCAAGGCGTACCCGCTGACGGACCTGGAGCCCGACCCGGCCAAGTCCATCCCGAACGCGGGTCCCCTGCTGGAGCGGGTCGCGCAGAACATCGCCGCCGACGTCCTCTGACGTCCGAGCGGCCGTACGAGGCCCGGTGCCCCCGAGCGGGGGTGCCGGGCCTCGGCGTCTTCCGGCCGGGACGCGGCGTTTTCCGGCCGGGACGCGGCGTTTTCCGGCCGGGACGCGGCTCGTCGGGGAAGACGGGCGGCCGCCGTACTAAGCGGTGGCCTGGGCCGGGGATCCGGAGGCGGCGAGCAGCTGCGCCGTGCTCACCACGCGGGCGAAGCCTCCGCCGTGGAGGTTGACGGCGGTGGCGGCGGCCAGCTCGTCGGCCGTCAGGCGGAGCCCTTCCGGGCCGGCGAGGTCGAAGGTGTGGGTGGCGTCGAGCGGGACGAGGACCTCGTAGCCGAGGTTGCCGGCCATCCGCGCGGTGGTCTCGACGCACATGTTGGTCTGGATCCCGGACACCACCAGCTGGCCGATGCCCTCGGCGGTGAGCCACGCGGCCAGGTCGGGGGTGCCGTAGAAGGAGGAGTTCACCGTCTTGGTGATCAGCAGGGACTCCTTCCCCGCCCGGTCCGCCACGAAGTCCTTGAAGGCGTGGCCGGGGTGGCCGGCGGCCAGGACCGAGCCGGCGGTCCGCGAGGCGTGCTGGACGAGGACCACCGGGCGGCCCGTCTCCTGCCAGGCGTCCATCAGGGCGGCGATGTTGGCCTCGGCGGCCGGGTTGTTGCGCGGGCCCCAGTACGACGCGTCGTCGAAGCCCTTCTGTACGTCGATGACCAGCAGCGCGGCGTTCGGGGCGAGTGCGATCTCGTTCTTCGTCATGGGTTCATGGTCTTCCGCGGGACGGGCCCGCCGACAGCGGCAACCGGGACCCGAACCGATGGGATCCTGCCAGGATGGCAGCATGCATCGTGTCGCCATCGTCGTCCAGCCCGGCATCCGCAGCTTCGACCTCGCCGTCATCACCGAGGTCTGGGGCCCCGACCGCAGCCGGCTGGGCGTCCCCCGCTTCGAGCTGCGCCGGTGCGCCGTCGACGCCGACCCCATCACGCTGCCCGGTGGGCTCACCCTGGCCCCCGACCGGGGGCTCGACTGGCTCTCCGAGGCCGACCTCGTCGTCGTACCGGCGCTGGCCGAGCCCGCCGACCCGACGCCCGAGCCGGTCCTCGCCGCCCTGCGGGAGGCGCACGCCCGGGGCGTGCCGGTGGCCGCGCTGTGCGCCGGGGCGTTCATCCTCGCGGAGGCGGGGCTGCTGGCGGGCCGCCGGGCCGTGACCCACTGGTCGCTGGCTCCGCGGCTCGCCGAGCTCCACCCGTCCGTACGGGTCGACGACGCCCCGCTGTACGTGGAGGACGCCGGGCTGTGGACCTCCGCCGGGGTGGCCTCCGGGATCGACCTCTGCCTGCACCTGGTACGGCGTGCCCACGGCGCGGAGGCCGCCGCCGCCATCGCCCGGTCCATGGTGACGGGCCCGTTCCGCACCGGCGACCACGCCCAGTACCTGGACCGGCCCACCCCGTCGGCGGACCGGACCGCCGAGGCCCTGGCGGCCGTACGGGAGCGGGCCCTGCGCCATCTGCACGAGCCGCTGTCCGTGGCCACCCTGGCCCGCTGGGCCGGGATGTCGCCGCGCTCCTTCGCCCGCCATTTCGTCGCCGCAACGGGCGCCACCCCGCACCGCTGGCTCCTCGGCCACCGCCTGGACGCGGCCCGCAGGCTGCTGGAGCGCACCGACCACCCGGTGCCGGAGGTGGCCCGGCGGGCGGGCTTCGCCAGCGAGGTCACCTTCCGCCAGCATTTCACCTCGTACGTCGGCCTCAGCCCCCGTGCGTACCGCAGTACGGCGGCCGCCACATCGGCAGCCCCGCCCAAATCGCGGTGACAGTGTTAGAAATGGCTCATGACCGGACGTTTGGGTCGACCCAGGGGATCGCCGCCCCGGCAGCCGACCGGGCGCGACCCGGGCCTGCTCGCGCGCCGCTCCCGGAGCGCCCGCAGTGTCGCCGGTCAGGTCTTCGCGCTCATGGCGTTCATCGTCGTCCTGCTGATCACCGCGGCCGCGCTGGCCCTCGTGTTCCAGGAGCGGTACGGCACGCAGCGCGACGCGCGCCACCGCTCTCTGGCGGCCGCCGAGGCCTTCGCCCACGCCCCCGGCCTCCCCGCGGCCCTCAGATCCCCGAATCCGACGGCCGTGCTGCAACCCCTGGCCGAGGCCGCGCGGCAGGCCGCGGGCGTCGACTTCATCGCCGTGATGACGCCCGACGGGCTGCGCTACACCGACTCCCGGCCCGACCTGATCGGCAAACGGGCCACCGGCGACCTCTCGCGCGCCGTGGCCGGGGAATCCTTCACCGAGGTGTACACGGGCTCGCCGAGCGACGCGGTCCGCGCCGTGGTGCCCGTACGGGACGCGAGCGGCAAGGTCGTCGGCCTGGTCGGCACCGGCATCGAGGTCGCCACCGTCTCCGACACGGTCGCCGCCCAGCTGCCGCTGCTGCTCGGCGCGGCGGCCGGCGCGCTGCTGCTCGGCACGGGCGGCGCCGCCCTGGTCAGCCGGCGGCTGCGGCGCCAGACCCGGGGCCTCGGCGAGGCCGACATGGCCCGGATGAACGAGCACCACGAGGCGGTCCTGCACGCGGTGCGCGAGGGCGTCCTGATCATCAGCGACGACCAGCGGCTGCTGCTCGCCAACGACGAGGCGCGGCGGCTGCTGAACCTGCCGCCCGACGCCGAGCAGCGCCACGTGAGCGAACTCGGCCTCGATCCGCGGACCACCTCGCTGCTGGTGTCGGGGCGGGTCGCCACGGACGAGGTGCACCTGGCCGGCGACCGGCTCCTGGCCGTCAACGTCCGCCCGACCAAGCCGTACGGAGGGCACCCGTCCGGCAGCGTCATGACCCTGCGCGACACCACCGAGCTCGCCGCGCTCTCCGGCCGCGCCGAGGTGGCCCGGGAGCGGCTCCAGCTGCTGTACGACGCGGGGGTGCGGATCGGGACCACGCTGGACGTCGTGCGGACCGCCGAGGAGCTCTCGGAGGTGGCCGTCCCCCGGTTCGCGGACTTCGTGACGGTGGAGCTGCTGGAGCCGGTGCTGAAGGGCGAGGAGCCCTCGCGGGCCGCCGGCGCGTACACGGAGATGCGCCGGGCGGCGATGAGCGGGGTGCGCACCGACCAGCCGCTGCAGCCGGTCGGCGACATCATCCGGTTCGTGGTGCCGACGGCGCCGATGGCGGCGGCCCTGGATGCCGGGCACGCGGTGCTCGCGCCCGATCTGAACGCGGCGATGGGCTGGCGGGCCCAGGACGAGGCGGGGACCCGGCAGGCCCTGGAGTACGGGCTGCACTCGCTGATCTCGGTGCCGCTGCAGGCCCGCGGGGTGGTCCTCGGCATGGCGAACTTCTGGCGGGCCGCCGACACCCCGGAGGCCTTCGAGGACGAGGACCTGTCGTTCGCGGAGGAGCTGGGGACCCGGGCGGCCGTGTCCATCGACAACGCCCGCCGCTACACCCGGGAGCACGCGACGGCCGTGGCCCTCCAGCGGAGCCTGCTGCCCCGGGTGCTGCCGGACCAGAACGCCGTGGACGTGGCCTTCCGGTACCTGCCCGCGAAGGCCGGGGTGGGCGGGGACTGGTTCGACGTGATCCCGCTCGCCGGGGCCCGGGTGGCACTGGTCGTCGGCGACGTCGTCGGGCACGGGGTGCACGCGGCGGCCACGATGGGCCGGCTGCGGACCGCCGTGCACAACTTCTCCTCCCTCGACATGCCGCCGGACGAACTGCTCGGGCACCTGGACGAGCTGATCCACCGGATCGACCAGAACGAGTCCGCGGGCGCCGGGGACCCCTCGGAGGGAGCGGGCGAGGCGGCCGCCGTCACCGGCGCCACCTGCCTGTACGCGGTGTACGACCCGGTCGCCGGGATCTGTGCGCTGGCGAGCGCCGGGCACCCCGGCCCGGCTCTGGTCCGGCCGGACGGCGCCGTGGAGTTCCTTCAGCTGCCCACCGGGCTGCCGCTCGGGGTGGGCGGCATGCCCTTCGAGGCCATGGAGCTGAGGCTGCCGGAGTCGAGCCGGCTCGTGCTGTTCACGGACGGCCTGCTGGAGGACCGCGACCGGGATTTCGACACCGGCCTCGGCCTGCTGGCCGAGACGCTCTCGCACCCCGGCCGCAGCCCCGAGCAGGCCTGCGCCGACGTGCTGGCCGCGCTGCTGTTCCCGGCGCCGAGCGACGACATCGCCCTGCTGATCGCCGACACCCGGCGGCTGGAGCCGGACCGGATCGCCGAGTGGGAGGTGCCGCCCGATCCGGCGGCGGTCTCGCGGGTGCGCAACGCGGGCTCGGCGCAGCTGGCCGCCTGGGGGCTCGGGGACATCGCGTTCACGGCCGAGCTCATCCTCAGCGAGCTCATCACCAACGCCATCCGGTACGGGAACGCGCCCATCCGGGTACGGATGCTGCGCGACCGCAGCCTCATCTGCGAGGTCTCCGACGGCAGCAGCACCTCGCCGCACCTGCGGTACGCGGCCACCACCGACGAGGGCGGCCGCGGCCTGTTCCTGGTCGCGCAGTACGCCGAGCGCTGGGGCACCCGGTACACGCAGCGCGGCAAGGTCATCTGGGCCGAGCTGCCGCTGACCGGGGGCCCGGAGCCGGCGCCGCCCGAGCCGGACCTGGCGGCGCTGGAGGACCTGGGCTGGTGACCGGGCCGGCGGCGTAACGATTCACCGGGGACGGCGGCCGGGACCGCGCGTGCACCGCGCCCGGACCGCGCCCGCACCTCACCGGGCCGGAGCCGGAGCCGCGCCTCACCGAGGGGTCAGCGGCCGCGGGCGGCCGCCGTACGGGCCAGCAGGACCGCCACGTCGTCCTGCGGGGCCCCGGGCAGCAGCCGCGCCAGGATGTCGTCGCACAGCCCGTCCAGGGGCTGTCCGGCGTCGCGCAGCGCCCACCCGAGCTGGGCCATGCCCTGGTCGAGGTCGCGGTCGCGGGACTCGATGAGCCCGTCGGTGTACAGCACGAGCAGGCTCCCGGGCGGCAGGTCGACCTCCTCGGTGCGGAACTCCTGCCCGCCCGTGCCCAGCGGGGTGCCGGGCGGGCCGTCGAGGAAGGTGACCTCCCCGTCGGCCGTGGCCACGGCCGGCGGCGGATGTCCGGCGCGGGCGATGACGCAGCCGCCCGTGGCCGGGTCGTGGACGGCGTACACGCAGGTGGCCATCTCGTCCTCGCCCAGATCGGCGACGGCCTCGTCGAGCGAGCGGAGCAGGCTGGTCGGGGAGACGTCCTGGCGGGCGAGGGTGCGCACTGCAGTGCGCAGCTGTCCCATGACGGCGGCGGCGTGGATGCCGTGGCCCATGACGTCGCCGATGACCAGGCCGGTGCGGCCGCCGGGCAGCTGGATGACGTCGTACCAGTCGCCGCCGACGTCGTGGTCGCTGGCGGGCAGGTAGCGGCCGGTCAGCTCCAGGCCGGTGACCTCGGGGAGGGCGCTGTTGCTGAGGCTGCGCTGGAGGGTCAGGGCGGCCCGCCGCTGGTTGGTGTACATCCGGGCGTTGTCGATGTTGAGCGCCGCGCGGGCGACCACCTCGTCGATGAGCACGCTGTCCTGCTCGTCGAAGGGCTCGCGGTCGCCCGTCCGGGTCACGGTGACCGCGCCGAGCACGGTGCCGCGCGCGAGGAGCGGGATCAGCCGGGCGGAGCCGAGGGTGGCGAGGTACGCGCGCAGCTCCGCGGCGCGCGGGTCGGGCAGCAGCGCGTGGACGTCGGACCGGTACAGGTTCATGGGCCGGCCCTCGGCGATGACCCGTTCGTAGACGGAGTCGGGCGGGATCTGGAAGGTCTGGCCGGGTGCCAGCCGGGCGGTGGGGGCCTCGGGGTCGGGGAACTCGACGGCGATGCGGCGGAGCACGCCCTCGTGGGTGGCCGCCGCGTCGTCGGGGGCGAGGACGGTCTCCAGCAGCTGTACGTCGGCCGAGTCGGCCAGCTGGGGTACGAGGACCCCGACGATCTCCCGGGCGGTCTGGCTGAGGTCGAGGGTGGTGCCGATGCGGGTCCCGGCCTCGGCGAGGACGGCGAAGCGGCGCCGGGCCCGCTCGGCCTCGCCCTGGGCCTGCTGGCTCTCGGTGATGTCGATGAGGGAGGCGATCACGCCGAGCGGGCGGCCGGAGCCGTCGAGGAGGGGGGCGTACGAGCAGGACCAGGTGTGGTCGTGTTCGGGGTCGGCCGGGGTCCGGCCGGTGCGGCGGACGTCGACGACGGCGGTGCCCCGGTCCATGACCTGCCGCATGGTCGCTTCGAGCGCGGCGGCGTTGACGCCGGGGACGACCTCGGTGAGCCGTTTGCCGACGTGCGCGGCGGCCGACACGCCGTTCATCCGGGCCAGGGCGTCGTTGACGCGCAGGAAGCGCAGGTCGGGGCCGAGGGTGGCGAGGCCGATGGGCGACTGGGTGAACAGGCTCTGGAGGGCGGCGAGCGAGTCCCGCATGCGCAGGACCTCGGAGGTCTCCACGGCGATCAGCAGGGCGCCGGTGCGGCCCTGCGGGTCGGCGGCGGGGACGATCCACATCTCCATGGTGACGCGGTGGCCGTCGCGGTGGCGCACGGGGAGGGTGCCGACCACCGTCTCGCCCGCCTGGACCCGCCGGGTCAGGTCCTCGGCGAGCGCGTGGTTGGGCTCGGGGACGAGTACGGAGGTGCCGGGGAGGCCGAGGATGTCCTCGGGGCGGTGGCCGAGCAGGTCCTGGGCGGCCAGCGACCATTCGACGATGATCCCGTCGGCGTCCTCCCGCCACAGCGCGATGGGCAGCAGCTCGCTGAGCACGCCGGCGTACCCGACGGCCGCGGCCGGCTGGTCCGGGACTTCGCTCGTCGACTGGTATGTGTCCACCGCACCGACCTCACCCCGGGGGGTCCGATTCCTACCGATTCACCCTATCCGAGCCCTCGGCACGGGGCGCTGCGTCAGGTCGGACCGGTCCGCGGCTTCGGGTACAGCCAGGGCAGGACGAGGGTGATCCAGACGAGGACGGCGTAGAGGGTGAGGGCGGCCCACCATCCGCTGGGCCCTTTCCCGCCGAACTGACCGATCTGGATCAGGGCGGCGATCCCTCCCGCGGCCGCGGCGGCCCACGGCAGCCACCACCACCGGTCGGTGCCGACGTACAGCACGGCCGCGGCGGCGAGGGCGAAGCAGGCGCCGACGATCAGCGTGCGCCGGCCGGCGTCGACATCGGGGAACTGCGCACCGCGCAGCTGCCAGAGGGCGACGGGCGGACCGGCCAGCGCGAGCAGGAGGAGGGGGACGCGCAGCCAGGCCGGCCGGATCCACTGCCGGACCAGCGCCGCCAGGGCGACCATGGCGTACAGGCAGACCGGGATGTCGGCGAGCAGCGAGGACCACCGGCCGGTGGAGAAGGCGATGCCCGTCCACATCAGCACGGCCGCGATCAGACCCCACAGCGGGGCCACCACCCCGACCAGGGGCGGGACGTACACCAGGGGCTTCAGCGCGCCGAGGACGCCCTGCACCAGGCGGGCCCCGGCCCTGCCGGTGGGCTGGAGCGCCGGCCAGGCGAGGAGCCCGGTCCGCAGGGCCGCCCGGCGCGGATCCCGCGCCCGGATGAGCCGTCCGACCTCCTCCTTGCCGATCTTGCCGAAGGACTCGAGCGCGGCGTCGAACTCGGCCGGTGAGGCCAGGGCGGGCGGGTTCAGAGGGGGGTCCGGGGGCCGGTTGCCGCCCCGGAAGCCCTTGCGGTTCAGTTCGGCGAGGAACGGCAGCTCCTCGCGCAGGATCTCGTGCTGGCGCACGGCGGTGAGCACGTCCCGCACCCGGTCCCAGCGGTCCGTGCCCGCGTTGGCGGCGACTTCCTGCGCCCAGAGCTCCATGAACGCCGGGCCGAGTCCCGTGGCCGCGGCGACCGCCTCGCCGAGCGCCGTGAGGTCGGTGGCGGCGCCGAACGCGTCCTCCAGGCGCTCGTCGGTGGCGACGACCGACACGAGGGAGGCGGCCCCGTCGAGGCGGCCCCAGGTCCAGTCGCTCATCCGCCAGCGGGCGCTGAGGAACGCGGCGAAGTTGTTGAGCTGGTTGCCGCTGAGCTTGGCCCTGACCATGTCCTTCGGGGAGTCCTGGACCACGTCCGGCAGCACCCGGCGGGTGGCCCAGCTGGTGTTCGCCGCCGAGACGGTGTGGAAGTCGATGTCGGGGGCCTCGGCCAGCGGGTCCGGCCGCAGCGGTCCGAGCAGCACCTCGGCGTACGCGAGCGCATCGGCCATCGGCGGACCGGTGCCGGCTGCCGCCGCGTGCAGCGCCTCGTAGCCGGCGACGTCAGGTACCAGGCCCACGCCGATCTCCTGGCCCAGTTCCGCCAGCCGGTCCCACAGCTGCCCGAAGCCCTCCGGTACGGCCGCCGGACCGGAACCGGGCGCGGGAGCCCGCGGAAGGGATCCTCCGGTGACGGCCGTCGCGAGGTCCGCCGCCCAGGCCTCCCACCGCGCGGGAGCGGCCCCGGGAAGGGGCGTCGGCAGCACGAGGGCGCCCAGCAGGCTGGTCGCCTCGCGGAACGGGGCGGTGACGTCGGCGGGGATCAGCCCCTGCGACAGGGCGGTCCGGTAGCGGTCGAGCAGCAGCCGGTCCCGCGCGGCGGTCAGCGTGGCGACGGCGAGGCGGCAGGCGAACAGCCTCTTCCGGTACGTCTTCACCAGCTCCGCGTCCACCGGCCCGGCGCCGGACTCGTACGCGCCCAGCCAGTCCATGAGCAGCTGCACCGCACGCGCCAGAGCCAGCGGGGAGTACCCGGGTCCGGGCACCATGCCGGGCCCCACCGCCAGAGAGTCGGACACCTTGCGCAGTCGGGTGAAGAACACCGTCGAACCGCGCCCCGCGCTCTCGTCCAGCACCTCCAGCGGCCCCGGGCCGGCGGGGAGGGGCAGCGCGTCCGGGCCGGTCACCTCGGCCGGGTCCTCCAGCAGCCGGACGAGCCGCAGCGCCTCCGCCTTGCCGACCATGCGGGCGTACGCGTCCAGCCGTGCCGGGTCCGCGGCGTCCGCCTGGACGAAGGCCGGGGGCAGCACCCCGGTGGCGGCCCGCTTCTGCTGGGCCGCGGCCTCGGCGGCGCGCAGTTCGAGGTCGTCGTCGCGCAGGGACTCGGAACCGGTCTTCACCGCGAGGGATTTCACCGCCATCCGCACCAGCCGGGTGACGCGCCGGCTGGTCCCCGGCTCGGAAGGCGGCGGGAACGGCGGCACGGGCTGGAGGAACAGCAGCCAGCGGTCCGCCTTGCCGGCCACCGGCGCCCCGGCGACGGCCCGTACGGCCCAGGCGACGGGGATGTTGTCCAGCAGTCCGCCGTCCATGAGTTCGGCGCAGCCGTTCAGGTTCTCGTCGGGGTAGCCGCTCTCGCTGCTGACCCCACGCATGTCCACCCGGGGCGGGTCCTCGACCGGCTGCGCGCCGTTCCCGACGAACACCCGGGCCGGTTCGAAGGCTCCCGGGAACGAGGACGAGGTACGGGCCGCGTACGCCAGCCGGTTCAGCGCCCCCTCCCGGGCCACACCGGTGACGTCGACGGGGAAGTCCGTCAGCGAGGTGCGGTGGCGGAAGCGGAAGTAGGCGTTCGAGCGGCCGACCAGCAGCGGCCGGCCGAGGGTGGGCCGCACCCGGTCCCGGCGCGGGCGCAGCCGGGTGGCCGTCAGGATCAGCCGCAGCGAGGTGGGGCGCTTCCACTCGGGCGGGGCCTCGTTGATGAGCCCGCCCAGCGCGCTGCGCAGCTCCGTGTAGAAGACCTCGTCCCCGCGCATCAGCGAAGTGGGCACGTGGAAGGGCGTCGAGCGGCGCAGCAGTCCTTCGAGGTCGCCCAGGCGCAGCCATACGTCCCGTACGCCCGGCCCGAAGGGCATCCCGTACACGAGGTGGCAGGCCAGCAGTACGCCGTTGAGCCCCCCGGCGCTGGTCCCGACGAGGACGTCGATGTCGACGTCCTCGTATCCGCACACGTTCAGCAGCCCCGGGTAGAGGCCCGCGTCCGGGACGGGCTCCAGTGGATCCGGGGTGGGCTCCTGGGCCGCCACGCGCAGCGCCGCCGCCTCGCAACAGGCCCCGCCCATCCATACGGCGAGGCTGACCCCGCCACGCATCGCGAGGGCCAGGCGCAGTTCGGTACTGCGCCGACCCGGCCGGTCGTCGCTCATGCCACCAGCTTGGCCCCGGATCAGGCACGCCGCACCCGGGCGGCCACCACCTCGCGGGAGCGGGTGGCCGAGCGGCAGAAGTTCCGTATCAGGCCGGAGAGTTCACTCCCCGGCTCCACCTCGAGCTCGCGTTTGACGAGGTCGCGGTACGTGTCGTACGCGCGCATGGCCTCGATCAGGTTGCCCTCCGCCAAGTGGGCCTCGATCAGGGCCCGCTGGGCGCTCTCGCGCAGCGGTTCGGCGCTGACCGCGAGCAGGGCCGACTCCACCGCCTCGGCGTGCCGGCCGACCCGGGCCAGCTCGCGGCTCAGCGCCTCCAGCGCGTGCAGCAGCCGCTGGCGGACCCGTTCGCGCTCCAGCAGCACCCAGTCGTCGTACCAGCCGGGCAGCAGGTCGAGCGCGTCGGTGCGCCATTTCAGCGCCGACAGGTCCTGGGCGGTGGCGGTGCCGCCGATGAGCCGCCCGGCCCAGCCGTACAGGACGTACAGGTCCACCACGGTGTGCTCGCGCATCGCGAGCGAGCACTTGTCGGAGTCGAGGAGGTCGATGCCGGCGGCCTTGAGCCGCCACAGCGCGGACCGCAGGTTCCCCGCCGCCCGCAGGTCGTCGCCGGACGGCCACAGCGTCCCTGCGGCGTGCCGGCGCTCGACCCGGCCGCCGTTGAGCGCGACGAACGCCAGGAGCCGCTTGCCCCCTTCGGGCACGTCCAGCCATCTCCCCTGATGGATGACGCGCGGGCCGCCCAAGAGATGGAGGGCCGGCGGCTCCCCCTGCCCGGGGACGCGGACCGGTGACGCGAGGAACTGCTGGTTCATAGGCGGTCCTCCTGCATAGAAGTCCGACCGCATATGCTATGCGCGCACCGTCACCGATCAGTCACCGAGTGCTATGATTTCACTCGGGATCGTGGCGGTCATCCGGGGTCGTCACAGTCATTCGGGGTCGTCACAGTCATCCGGGGTCATAACAGTGACGCTGCTCCCGCCTGACGAACGCGACCCAGTCCCCGACGGGCGCCGCCCGGTCGTCGACGGGCAGCAGGATGTCCACGCCGACGGGCTCGTCGAGCCGGATGCGGTCCCGGTGTTGTGCCTCCTGCACGGCCCGGGCGACATCGGGGAGCGCGCAGGAGCAGTACCTCAGCTCCACCTGCCCGCCCAGCAGCGCCCGGATCCCCGCGGGGCCGGCGCTCTGCTCGGGCTCGGGGGTGTACGGCAGGTACCCGGCGGGCGGGAGTTCCGCGATGCCCAGGTCTTGCAGGGCGTACGGGCCCGGTCCGGCCTGCGCTGGCCGGATCAGGGCGCCCTCGCCGATGCCCGTGATCAGCCGGGCCACCTCCCGGCCCAGCTGGTCCTTGGTGTGGCTCTTGAGGAACTGCTCCTCTCCGATGAGCGCCAACTGCTCCAGCAGCGGCCCCAGATCGGCGGCGGGCGCCGGCGCGGCGCCCAGCACCTGCGCCAACTGGTCCTGGAACTGGAGGATCTGGGCCGTGTACGCGTCCCAGGGCCGCATGCCGAGCCGCGACTGCCAGTACCGCTGCGGCGGGGCCGCGGCCCGGTCGCGGCGGGCGGCCCACGTGTCGACCTCCCACCCGTCGGGCCTGCCCGGGTCGCGCAGGAGCACCGCGATCCGGACCGTCCTCGGCCGGCCCGGGCTCGCGGCCGGCGGGGTCCAGGACTGCGGCAGGTGCGCGCTGCCGGTCCCGTACGGCCACGGGGAGTGCCCGGTGCGCTCGGCGCCGAAGATCCGCGAGGCGAGGAAGTTGCGCCGGGAGGCCGGGAGTTGGTTGTCGAGCCCCGGCTCGGTGCCCTCCGCCAGCTGGATCCGCACCCCTTCGGCGAGGTAGGGGCGCCGGGTGGTGCCCGAGCCGGCGCAGGGGTCGTCGCAGTAGCTGCCCTGCACCGGGGCGTCGCCGTAGGGACGGGAGTCGGGTGCCACTTCGACCCACCAGAACCCGTCGAGCCCGGGGTCGAGGCCGGTGAGCGGGAGCGTGACGAGGCGCTGCGAGCGCAGCGGGCGGCCCTCCGGGGAGACGGCGAGGCCGCCGCCGACCCGGAGGGTGCCGTCCTTCACGCTGACCTCGTAGCCCTCGACCACGCCGGGGCCGCCCGCCGCGCCAACGGCCAGGGCGAGTTCGCGGGCGTAGTCCTGGATGCGGCTCAGGTGTTCGGCGCGCAGGAACAGCCCGTCGAAGGGGTTCAGCCGGTCGATCCCGCCGTCGGCGGTCGCGGAGGGGCCGGCGGGCGGGGCCGGGCTCGCGGGGTCGGCGGGCGGGGCGGCCCCCGCGGCTGCGGCGCCGGCTTCGCTGATCGTCATTCCTCGGTCCTCCCGGGGGCCGCCTGGCGCGGCAGATGGACGGTGACCACGGCGTCGTTCCCCTCGTCGGCGGTGCCCGGCGGGCCGCCCTCCAGCCCCGCGAAGGGCGCGCGCGGGTGCTCGCCGTACAGGGGCTTGGGGCCGGTACCGCGGACGCGGACGCGGACCGTCTCGTACGCGGGCCGCTGGTCCAGGTCCACCTTCACCCGGAGCCCGTCGGCCGACACCCGGATCCCGGCGACCTCGTCGTTGGCCCAGCCGCGGCCGGAGTCGGAGAGCGAGGTGATCTCGATGCCCTCCGGTTCGGCGGAGCCCGGCGCGAGCGGAGCGGTGACCTCGAAGCTCAGCACCGTGTGCTCGCGGCTCCAGGCGAGGGAGCCGCGGATCAGGCGCGGGCCTGCGGCGTCCGCCTCGGCGGCGGCGCCGATGATCCCGGGCGCCAGGCCGCACACCAGCTCCTGGACGGTGGTGGTGGGCAGGACCGCGGTCCGGACGGACGGGTCGGCGCGCACCTCCTCGATCCGTACGCAGCCGTCGTACTCGCTGAGTTCCACCGTGAGGCGGGCCAGTACGACGGGGGCGTGGTCCTCCGTGACCGGCGCCCACGGCGGGCACATGTCGCCCTCCTCGCGCTCGGGCGCCAGCGCGGTGGCGTCCGCGGCGGCCAGCCGGCGGAAGGCGGCGAGCAGCGCCGGGGCCCGCCGGTGCGCGGGGACCCGGGCCACCTCGGCAGCCTCCCGCAGCGCCTCCTGCCCGGCGGTGTCCCCCGGGGTGGCCTCGTCGAGTCCGAGCAGGACCCGTACGCGGTGGTACGGGCGCCAGGGCGCGGGGGCGGTGGAGCGGAGGGTGATCCGCGCGCTCTCCACGATCCGGGAGAAGTCGTCGTGCCGGCGCGTCACGTCGCACGGGTCGGCCAGGGCGGGCACCGGCCGGTCCGGGCAGGACGCGAACTCCGCGAGGATCCAGGCCTCGACGGTGCGCCGCCGGGGCGGCCCGGGCTCGGCGTCCGCGTCCGCCCCTCCCTCCCGGGGCGGGTGCCCGTCCTGCGCCGGGTGCCCGTCCTGCGGCGGGTGCGCTTCGATCCAGTCCCTCGCCCACGCGGTCAGGGAGACGCACCAGGCCGTTTCGAGGGTGAGCTCGCGGCCGAGCCCGTCGACGGCCAGCCCCGGAGCCACCCGGAGCTCGTCGCCGTCCCGGGCGACCCCGAGCCCCCAGAGCACCCCGGAGCCGTGCTGCCAGGCGTTGTGCAGCATGAGCTTGCCGCGCGGATGGCCCATCAGGACACGGAAGTCGTCTTCGCCGAGCAGCATCCCGAAGGCCACGCGCAGCGCGAGGAAGGGGTTCACGGGCAGCTCGTCCCCGCCGCAGGGGCCGGGCCCGCACGGCCCGTCTCCGTACGAGGGGTCGGTGGGCAGGTCCGGGGCGGACCCGCCGCCGCAGCCGCACGGGGTGCCGCCGGAGCCGAGCGCCGTCATGAGCTCTCCTTCTGGGTACGCCGGTCGATGACCGGACCGGGGAGGTCGTACGCCGAGTCCAGGGCCAGCGCCGCCCGCCGGTCCGCGCCCGCGCCGCCCGGCGCGGCCGGCTCCCCGGGGAACGGGCGGCCCGCCTTGCCGTACTCGCGCCGCATCGCGTCGACGAGGTGGCCCTGGCGGACCGCTCCCCCGTCGTCCGCCGCCCGGAAGGCCGCGCCGATCGCCGCGTTGCGGATCCAGCCGCCCGGCACGGGGTAGTGCTGCGCGAGCCCCGCCAGGTCCACGTCGGCGTCCAGCAGGGCCCGGGGCAGGTGCAGCTCCCACAACCGGTACCGGCCGGCCTCGTCGGGGAGCGGGAACTCCACGACGAAGTCCATGCGGCGGATGAAGGCGGCGTCGATGTTCTGCCGCAGGTTGGTCGTCAGCACGGCCAGCCCGTCGAAGCGGTCCAGCCGCTGGAGCAGGTAGGCCGTCTCCATGTTCGCGAACCGGTCGTTGGCCTCGGAGACCTCGGTACGGGTGGCGAACAGGGCGTCGGCCTCGTCGAGGAGGAACACCGCCTGCGTGCGCTCGGCGACTTCGAAGCAGGCGGCGAGGTTCTTCTCCGTCTCGCCGATGTACTTCGACACCAGCTCGGAGCCGTCGACGACGAGCAGGTCCCGGCCCGCCTCGGTCGCCAGTACCTCGGCGGCCAGGGATTTCCCGGTGCCGGGCGGCCCGGTGAGCAGCAGCCGTACGCCGCGGGCGGCCCGGGCGGCCTCGCGCAGCCGCCAGTCGTCCAGGACCAGCGCCTGGTGGCGCAGCCGGGCCACGGCGTCGCGCAGCTGGCCGTCGGCCTCCGCGCCGAGGACCAGCCGCGGCCGGCGGGCCCGCGGGCTGACCAGGTCGACGCCCGACGGCAGCAGTGCCCCGGCGCGGGCGCGGATGGCGCCGGAGACGTCCGGGCCGGCGCCGTCCTCCTCGCCGTCGGGGGGCTCGGGGGCCAGTGCGGCGCGGCTGTGCACGTCGAGGGCCACCTGGGCGGTGAGCGCCGGGTCGAGGGGGTGGCGCGCGGCCAGTTCGGGGGCGTGCTCGGGCGCCCCGGGCAGCGCGGACCGCCAGGCGGTGCGCCGGTCCGCCGTGCCGATCGGCCCGACCGGCACGGTGAGTACGGGACGCTGCGGCCCGGGGCGTACGGTGCCCGGCGCCGCGCAGACCAGCAGCGGGCCGGGGATCCGGGCGACGGCGGGGGTGACCGGGCCCGCCGCCCCGTCCGCCGGGGCCGGCACCACCAGCAGCGGCACGGCGTCCCGTACGGCGGCGTGCAACCCCAGCAGCCCCATGGCGCGGGGGTCTTCGGGGCGGGTCCGGGCGGCGAGCAGGCCGAGTCCGGCGGCGCGGGCGAGGGCGGCGCAGCGGCTGAGGGCCACGGTCTCGTCCCGGGCGCAGACCAGCAGGACGCGGGGTTCGCGGGAGCGCAGGGCGGCGACGGCCCGGACGCTCTCGGGGAGTTCGAGCCAGCCGTCGAGTCCGGCGACGGGCGGGCCGGGGTCGGCCTCCTCCAGGGCGGCGGGCCGGGCGGGGTAGCCGTGGAGGGCCTCCCACAGCCCGTCGGCGAGGGTCAGGGAGCGTTCGTGGAAGGGGCCTTCGCCGGTGAGGGCGAGCACGCCGGCCCGTGCGGCCGGGCCCTCGTGGAGCAGCCGGCGCAGGACGACCCGGTCGGGCGCTTGCCCGCGTACCCCGCCGCGGGCCGCCGTACGGGCCGCGCAGTCGATCAGGAGGCCGGCCAGGCCCACGCTGGGGTGCGGGGCGCCGCCGGGGTTCATGGTGCGGAACGTCCGTGCCAGGCCCTCGTGTTCCTCGGGGAGCCCGGCGAACAGGACGAGCTCGGTCTCCAGGGAGCCGAGGCCGTACCGGTCCACGAGCCGGTCGAGCGGGGTGTGGGACGTTGGGCGTAGGCCGGGTGCGGCGGCGGCCCGCTGTGCGGCGCTCGCGGCCCAGTCGCGCAGGAACGCCACGGACTCGCCGCCCGCCTCCTCGCTGCACAGGGTCTCCAGCAGCTCGGCCACGCGTACGGCGACCTCGGCGGCCCGGCCGGAGAGGTCCCGGCTGATGCGCTCAGACATAGCGGTACCTCACGACCGCGCCGAGCCAGCCCAGCCAGCCCGGGTCGAGGTCCAGTCCGGCGCGGCGGACCGCCAGGTCGGTGTCGGCGACGGCGAGGACGGCTTCGATCCAGCCGGTCTCGGCCGTGATGCGCCCGGGGCGGCGGGCGACCGCGAGGACGGCGCCGAAGGGGTCCCGCGCGTACCGCTCGTCGCCGAGGCGGGCGGCGGTGGCCCCCGCCCAGCCGGCGGCGAGCGCGTCCACGGCGTCCTGCTCACGCGGGGTCGCCGCCGGGGCGCGCAGGAGGGCGGTGGCGCGGTCGGGGGCGAGTCCGGCGAGGGCGAGGGCGGCGGGGTCACCGGGCGCGATACCGGGGACGAGGGCGCGGGCGGCGGCGTGCAGGACCCAGGGCAACGGACGTGCGGCCAGGGCGGGTTCGTCGAGGGCGCGGTCCGGGAGCCCGGTTTCGGGCGCCGTGGCGAGCAGGAACAGCAGCCCGGCCCAGCCGGTGGCCGCGCCGTCCGCCGGATCGGGAGCGGGCTCGGCCCCTACGGGCCGTACGGGGGCCGGCGCGGCGGTGTCGCCGGCCGAGGGGCCGCCCGGGCCCGGTCCGCGGCCGCCCGCACCGTTGCGGGGCGGCCCGGCGGCGGGAGGCCGCTGCGGCGGCGCGTCCCCACCGGGCGGGGCTTCGGCGCCGTCGGCGGCCGCCACCGCCCCGGCGGGCTCGGTGTCCCCGGGGTCCGCGCCGTCCGCGCGGTGTCCGCCGTCCGGCGACTCCCGGAAAGTTGAAGCCGCTTCGGTCTCCGGCCTCGCGGCGCCTGCGCCCAGGGCCCGCAGCCCCTCCGCCAGCAGCCCGCGCAGCCCGGGCCGGGCTGCGGGCCGCTCCAGTGCGGCCGGATCGGTTTCCGCGAGGACGAGCACGGCCCAGGCGGCGAGGACCGGTCCGGCGGGGCGCAGCCGGGAGGCACGGACGAGCCGGACCAGCCTCGATCCGGCGAGCAGGGTCCGGGCCAGCGCCCGCGCGTCGGGGCCGGGCGGCGGCGCGGCGGGGGGTTCGCCGGGCGCGGGGCGGTCCGTACCGGCCACGAGCGCGGCCAGGCACTGCCAGCCGTCCCGCCCCCAGGCCCGGTCCAGCGCGGCGAGCCCGCACCGCTCGGCGCCGCGGAGCACGGCGGCCGCGGCCTGCTCCGGGCGGCGTTCCAGGGCGGCCAGCAGCGCCGGGCCGGGCGACGCCTCCGGGGCCGGGTCGCCGGGGCGCAGGACCCCGGTCTGCCGCCAGGCCCACAGCCGTTCGCGGCGCCCCGCGGCCAGCCCGGCCACCGCGTCGGCGAGCAGCTCCACGTCGTGCCGGTAGTGCACGAGAGCGCCCGGTGCGCCCGCGCGGCCCTCCCGTACGGTCCGCTCGATCGCCGCGGCGACCGCCTCGGACCAGTCGCGGGCGAGCGCGGGATCGGGGCGGTCCAGGTCGAGGCCGAGGCTCAGGTCGAGCCGGGCCAGGCACCAGTGCCCGGGCGGCAGGTCCAGGGCGCGCAGGGCCGCTTCGAGGGGGCCGTCGACCGCGCGCCGCAGCGGTCCGCGCAGCCGGTCCGCCGCGGGCGGCGGCGCGCCGGGAGCGTGGCGCAGGGTCGCCGACAGCCGCTCGATGACCACGGTGGGGCCGCTCATCCGACGCGCACCGCCCCGGTGATGGTGCTCTCGCCGACCCGGGAGCCGGCGGCGGGCACGCCCACGATGCCGTCCTCGCCGACCCGGATCCGGCCGACGACCGCGGGCCCCCAGGCCGCGCCGGGGCCGACGACGGAGGTGAGACCGAGGTGCAGGGTGCGGCCGATCCGCATGCCGGCGCCGAGCGGGCAGATGTCGACGAGGGTGTGGGCCGGTTTGTGGGCCTCCACGATGGCGCGGACCACGTCGAGTCGGCCCGGGCCCGGATCGGCGGGGATGAGCACGCTGAACCGGTGCGCGGCGGCGGTGTAGCCGTCCTCCCCGGGCCGGGTGCCGCCCACGGTGAAGCGGCCCAGCGCACCGCCCGTGGCCGCCGCGCCGCCGACGGCCGGTGCGGGGGCCCCGCCGGGTCCGGCGCCGAGCACGGCTCCGCCGAGGCCGCGCAGCCGCCAGTGCTCCACGACGCTGATGGGCAGCGGGAGGTAGAGCCGCAGGATCCGTTCGAGGCAGGAGACGGTGCCGCGGATGCGGAACAGGTCGTACGCCTGGGCGATCAGCTCGCGCCGGGCGGCCGGCGGCCAGCGCCGGTCCAGGGCCAGGCCGAGGAGCCCGGCCAGCCAGCCTAGGGCCTCCTGCGGGGTGGCCCGGGGGTCGAGCAGGAGGGTGCGCAGGGCGGCGCGGGCGTCCAGTTCGTGCAGGAGTCCCTCGGCGGGGGCGAGGAAGCGCTGGAGGAAGGCGGCGTCGGCCTCGTCCCGGCTCCAGGCCGCGGGGAGCGCGGCGGGCAGCCGGTGTCCGGGCCGCTCCACGCGCAGGCCCCGGACGCGGGGGGTCACGCGCGGGGTGCCGGCGAGCCGGAGGACGATCCACAGGTAGCGGCCGGGCGGGGCCGCGACGGGGGCCTCGTACGTCTCGAACCCGTCCTCGGGGTCGATCTGCGCCCAGGGCAGTTCGCGGCCGGTCGGGCGCCGGAACAGGGGCGCGGAGGGCGGCAGCCGGTCGGCGTAGAGGGCGCGGGAGGGCAGCGGCGGGGTCTGGTCGGGGTGGCGCACGGCGCGCGGTCCGCGCACGGGCGGCGACCAGGGCAGCGGGTCGGGGACGGTGTCCTCGTCGGTGGTCAGGAAGCTGACGCGGACCTCGGTGCCGGGCGGGACGCAGGCGTCGAGGAACAGCCGGCCCCAGCGGGTGCGGTACTCGCCCGCGTCGAGGCGGTAGCCGATGACGCTCCCGGCGGGCGTGTAGCGGGCGGCGGGCCCGGCGGTACGGGCGAAGCCGTCGGCGGTGGTGAAGGCGACGCGGCCGTCGGGCCCGGCGGTCATGGCGCCGCCGTCGTAGCCGGGGGCGCGCAGGGGCTCGATCTCCGTCCAGGCCCCGCCGTCCGTACGGAACCGCCGCAGCGGCTGGCCGGGGCCCCGGGCCACCACCAGCGCCCCGTCGGCGGTCAGGTCGAGGTCGGTGGCGTCCGGTACGGCGAGGGGCCGGGTGCCGTCGGCCCGGGCGACGACGGCGCGCCCGCCGGCCGGGCCGGTCCACAGCACGTGGAGGTGGCCGGCGTGGTCGGCGATCCGGGTGGGTCGCAGGCCTTCGCTCCCCGCCGGGTGGCGCAGTGCGGGCCCGCGCAGCGGTCCGCGGCGGCCCTGGAGCAGCACGATCCCGGCGGGCCGGGTGACCAGCACGGCCACCGCCCCGCAGTGGGCGGTGACGTCGAGGGGCCTGCGGTGCGGCCGGGCCGGGCTGCGGACGGGGACGCGGCGCAGCGGCCGCTCGCCCCACAGGTCGACGACGTGGACGGCGCCGGCCCCGGATTCAGCGATGAACAGCCGCTGGGCGGCGTCCACGGCGAGGCCGCGCGGGACGCACAGGGTGCCCGGCCGGCGGTGGGGAGCCCCCTCGCCGGCGGCGCCGGGCGCGCTGACCTCCACGCGCCCGGCGCGCGGGTACGAGCGGTAGGCGCGGCCCCAGCGGTCGAAGGCCAGCCCGGCCGGTCCGTGCACGGCCGTCCCGGGGTCGGGCCCCGTCTCCGGCTCGGGTTCCCAGGCGAGGCAGACCCCGCCCTCGTCGAGGAGGGCGGTGGACTCGTGGCGGCAGCGCACCCACTGGTCCGGGTCGGCCAGGACGCCGATCGCGCGGTCGCCGTGCATCAGCACACCTCCGGGGGGAGCGGTACGACGACGGGGTCGCCGGGGGGCGGCGCCGGGGAGCCGTATCCCGCGCCGACGGGCAGCGGGCTGCCGGTGACGACGGTGATCGCGGCGACCCGGGGCACCTCCCACGGGTTCAGCGGGACGAGCGGGAGCGGGGTCCATCCCGTACCGGAGCGCCGGGCCAGCAGCAGCTCGTCCTCCAGGTACTCCACTCCCTCCACCTGGACGGCGACGGCCTCCAGTTCGGCGCGGCGCACGGCCCGCCCCAGCGGCCAGCCCGCGCCTTCGGGCCCGTAGGGGGGCAGCGGGGCGAGGTACTGGCGCAGGATCAGCTCGACCCAGCGGCGGACCGCGTCGGGCTGGTAGCCGTCCCGGGTCCGGATGCCCGCGGAGACGGCGATGTCCACGTAGGTGGGCGGGATGACGTACAGCTCGGTCGTGACCAGGCGCCGGGGGGCGAGGTACGCGGCCGCCTGGCGCAGCAGGGCGAGGTCGGGCAGCGGGGCTCCGGGGTCCCGCAGGTCCTCGGTGGGGAAGACGAGCACGCTGACGACGCCGGCGGCGGGCTGGGTGGGCGTGTCGGGGTGGAGCAGGGGCAGGGTCTCGGCGCGGCGCACGCCGGGGACTTCGAGGGCGAGGGAGCGGAAGTCGTCTGAGGTGACGGCCCGGTCGCGGCGGTGCACCTCGGCGGGCAGGGCCTCCAGGGCGTCGGCGAGGGAGGCGGGGTCGGCGCCGCCGGCCGCCGGGAGGGGGTTGGTGACCTTGACTCCGGCGACTCCGGTGAGCGCGCCGATCGCGCCCGCCGGGACGTTCCCGGCGGAGCCGCCGCCGTACCGGTACGCGAGGACGCGGATGCGCTCGCCGATCTGGGGCAGCCGGCAGCGGGTGCCGAAGCGGACGAGTCCGGCTTCGGCGTCGAGGGTGTAGTGCCGGTCGAAGGGGCCGCTGGCGGCGAAGTCCTCGACCTCGGTCCAGGGGCGCCAGCCGTCGGCCTCCTCGACCTCCAGCCGGACGCTGCCCGCGAGGACGGGATGCCGGGTGAGGCGCAGGACCTGGCCGGCGTCGGCGGTGCCGGTGCCGAGGAGTTCGGGTGCGGCGGTGCGGGCCTGTACGGCGCCGACGGCGTTGACGCCGACCCAGCGGATGCGGTGGATGGCGTCGTTCTCGTCGGCGGGGCGGCGTACGCGCAGCCAGCCCAGGACGCGGGCGGCCGCCTTCTCGTCGTCGAGCGGGGGCGGGCTGTGCAGGCCGCCGGGGCCGGCGGCGCCCCGGGGATGGGCGGGGAAGGCCGCGGGCAGCTCGACGGAGACCACGCCCGCGGTGGTCAGTCCTCGGGTGGTGTCGCCGAGCACGGCGAGGGAGGTGAAGGCGGTGGGGGCTCCGGGGCCGTTCCACAGCTCCCAGAGGAAGCCGGGCGGGGCGCTCACGAGGTCGCCCGCCCGCAGCCGGGTCGGGTCCTGGGTGTCGCGGGCGCGCAGGTCGTAGGGGCGCGGGAGCCGCTCGTCGGGGACGACACCGAGGAAGAGGGTCCGGCCGGCCATCAGGCGGGGGTCGGTGGTGTTCTTGGCGAGCAGGGCGATCCACAGGGAGCGGTCGAGGGTGGTGCTGACGTCCAGGGGCGGCTGGTCGGGGTCCAGCGGGTCGGCGGGTACGGCGGTGGTGACGTAGAAGGCGACGGGCGCCCCGGAGGCCACCCGGCCCCGCTCGCCCTTGGGCAGGGCCTCGACCGCGTTCTGGCGGCGGCGGCTCTCGGCGGGGCCGGGTGCCTCGGGGGCGGGCGTCTTGCCGACGGCGAGGGTCTCCAGGGGCCAGGCGACGACCTCGTTGCCGGTCTCGAAGGAGACCCCGCCGGCCCGGGCCTCGGCGCCGCGCAACACCTGCACCCCCTCGGGGCGTTCGGTCTGCAGGACGAGGAGGGCGCGGGCGGTGAGCGCGGGGCGCGGGCGGACGCCGAGCAGCCGCAGGAAGGCGACCTTGGTGGCGTCGGGGATCTGGTTGAAGCGGAAGAGCAGGGACTCCCCGAGGTGTGCGAAGAGTTCGAGCAGCGCGATGCCGGGGTCCGCGGCGTTGTGGTCGGTCCACTCGGGGGCGTAGACGGGGATCCGCTTGACCAGCTCGTCCCGGAGCTGTTCGAAGGTGCGGTCGTCGAGGATGGGGCCGATCAGCGGCATACCGTCGTCACCCGGCCCCTACCGCAGGTAGAAGGGGTAGACGAGGTTGTCCGGGCGCAGGTCGAGCAGGTGCACGTAGGCGATGTCGATCCATACGAGGGTGGGCTCCTCCCCCGGGGTCACGGCGACCTCGGTGACCCGGATCCGGGGCTCCCAGGCGGTGAGCGCCTCGCCGATCTCGGCGGCGATCGCGGTGCGGATGGCGGGGGTGTTGGGGGCCATGAGGTGGCGGCGCAGTCCGCAGCCGAAGGTGGGGCGCATGATCCTCTCGCCGGGCTCGGTGTCGAGGACGGTCTCGATGGACTGCCGGATGGCGGCGGCCCCGGTGACCCACCCGAGCCCGCCTCCGCTCCCGCTCCCGTCTCCGCTCCCGTCTCCGCTTCCGCTCCCGTTTCCGGGCCGGAACGGGAACCGCAGCCCGGTCCCGAGCCGGGCCTCGGCGGCGGACAGGGCGGCCGGGCCGCGGCCGCCGGGGGCGGCTGTCAGGGCGTCAGATGCTGCCATGGCGTCCATGCTCCGCCGGGACCGTCACCGCACCGTCTCCCCTGCCCGGGTCACCACCAGCCCTCCTCCCGGAGGGCGGGCTTCATCTCGTTGATGGCGGCGTCGTACTTGGTGTTGAACTTGGACCGGATGTCCTTGACGTCCATCTGGACGGCGGCCTTGAACTTCTCGGCCTGCATCAGATCGAGCTGGCCGGCCCGGTGCTCGTCGGACTCCTTCCACTTGCCCGTGCTCAACACCCGGGGATGGTCCGTCCAGTTGCCCTCGGAGTCCTTGCGCCCGCGGTGGTCCTGCTTGTCCATCTGGATCGCCGGACCGCGTCCGACCGAGAGGTTCTTGATCTTCTTGGTGACGCCTTGCGGCGGAATGTGGTTGATCTCGGTACCGGCGTAGTTGAGGCCGGTCTTCGGGTTCTTCAGCTCGCTGTACCGGCCGCCGTGGTACGCGGGCAGCTCCTTGGGATCGCGGCGGTCGACGCCCACCACCCCGCCGGCGTCCCCGGGGGCCGAGGTGTCGGCGTCGATGGCGGGGAGCTTCTTCGTCTTCGGGTTCATGGCGGCCGTGACCTGCCATTTTCCGCCGGCCAACTCGGCGTCCAGCGTGGTGAAGCCGTACGTCCTCCTGATCCCGGTCAGGGCGTCGCGCAGTTCGGCCGCGTCCTGCGGGTCGCGGTGGGACTTCTCGGCGAGCGCGCCCAGGGCGTGCAGCCCGGCGAGCCAGCGGTGCTGGACGGCCGGGGACGGGGGCGCGGCCTCGGGCGCGACCGGCTTGGCCGGTGCGGGAGCGGGGGCGGCCCGCGCGGGAGCCTTCGCCGGGGGCCGCGCGGCGGGGACGGCCCGGGTGGCCCCCGGTTCCTTCCAGGTGCCCTTCCTCTGTTCGTCCTTGGCCGACTTGGCGGGGACGTGGTCGTTCACCAGGTCCGTCAGGAACTTGTCCGGGCTGAAGTTCACCTCGCCGAAGGCGATTTCGGGGACCTTTCCCGATCCCAGGACGTGTTCCACGTCCGCCCCGATGCCGAACTCCCCCGGCAGCGGGTACTCCAGTTGCCCCAGCGGCCAGTTCCAGCGCTTGTCCGGTGCCGGGGACCACCACGGGCTGTCGAGTTCGACGAAGAGCTCGCCGCCGAGCCCGAGGAACGGCTGGGCGGCGATCTCCATGTGCCCGGCCAGGAAGAACTCCCCGTGCTTGCCCGCCTTCGGATCGGCCACCTCGCGGTAGCCGATCACCGGCGTGGCCTCCACGTACCCGCGTACACCGGCGAGCGCTGCGAGGGCGATGCCCGCCTTGATGTCGTGGCCCACGAGCTCGACGCCCGCGCCGCCCTCGGCCGTGAGCCGAAGGCCCGCGTACGCGGAGAGGTTGAGGGTGCCGGTCAGCGTGAGGCTCTTCAGCACCTCCGGCCTGGTCGACCAGGTGCCGGTCAGCTCCATCTTGTCGAGCGTCGCGGGGCCGATCTCCGCGAGCGCTTCGAGGCCGATGTTCGCGAACAGGAAGACGTTGCCGACCAGCGGGATGCCGTAGGCCGCGCGGACCTCGAACCTCGCGAGCCGCTTGGTGTACTTCTTCGGCTCGAAGAGCGGCTTGTCCAGCTTCGGCTCGATCCTGCCGACCACCGTCACCTCGCCGTGGTGGTCGACGACCACCAGCGCCTCGCCGCGCAGCCAGTCCGCCAGCCGGACCCGGACCGTTCCCCAGCCCGCCACCACCCGGGGGCCGGGCCGCGGCACCGCGGGCTCCGCGGCGTCCGGGCCCGTCGCCCCACCGGTCACCGCCTTCGCGGACGTGACCTGCTCGGGGAGACGGCTGTCCGTCAGCGCCTTCGCCGTCGCGGCGTCGGTGGCGAGCAGCGTCACCTGGCCGTCGAACCGGTCGTTGGCGTGGCGCACGGTTCCCCGTACGTCGACGAGCCCGGCCGCGAACGCGGCCGTCACCTGCCCGGTGAACCCGCGCAGCGCCACATCCACGACCGCCTTCCCGGACAGCGCCCCGTCCGGCCCCCGGACCACCGGCACCTCCACCGAGCCGAGCCCGGCCACCGTGCCCTTCGCGACGGCGTCGAAGGTGACCCGTTCGCCCGCGAGGCCGAGGCTGCCCGAGGCGCTGAGGAAGCCGCCGAGGGTGAAGGACATCGCGCCGGCCTTCACGAAGAGCGCCGGGCCGCGCAGTTCGTTCTCCACCCCCGCCAGCCGCAGACCGCTCACGCCGTGCCAGCCCAGGGCCCGGGCGGAGCCCTGCAGCATGTCGAACAGGCCCCGGCCGTCGTCGAGCAGTACGCCCTTCACCCGGGCCGAGGCGTGCCCCTCCGGTACGCCGCCGCGGACGCGCAGGGCGAGCACCGGCTCGATGCCCTCGGTGCGCAGCGGCAGCAGCAGCGGATGGTGCAACGGGACGGCCTGGTGGCCGTTTCCGGGTCCGGTGGCGATCCCCTGGTCGGTCTTGCGCAGGTGGAGGGTGCCGGCGGCGAGCCCGCCGAGGCGCACGCGTACGGGCCCGCCCGCGGCCCCCTTGCGGTCCAGGTACTCCTCGACCGGCGCGGGCACGTCGAGCGCCGCTCCGCCCTGGAGCGCCAGTTCCTCCCGGGGGACGTCGGGCGCGAGGACCGTACGGGACAGCTCGTCCGCGAGGTTTCCGGCGGCGGGCCGTACGGGCGCGGGTCCGGGGGCCTGCGCGGGTGCCCGTACGGCCGGGGCCGGGACGGGTGCGCGGGCGGGTTCCCGGGCCGCGGGGGCCGGTTCCCTGGCCGCGGGGGCCGCAGCCGCCATCTCATCCCCCCTCGCACAGCGGGTCGTTCACCGGCGGCTCCGGCCGGGGCGGTACCGGCACCGGGGCGGTGGCGGGCGGGGTGACCAGGTCCACCAGGTCGTCGAGGTCCTCCTGGGCGAAGGAGCCGCTCGCGTCCCGGAGGCGGGCGCCCGCGCCCTTGGCCCCGAGGAGTTCGTCGAACGCGTCGGTCTCCGCCCGCCCCATGTCGGCGAGGGTCTTGGTGCCGTCGAAGAAGGCCTTCAGCGCGGCGGCCGCCTCCAGCGAGGGCGGCAGGCAAAAACGCAGGGCGAGCAGCCACCACAGCTGGAAGAGGAAGACCACGATGGGCAGGAACATGCTGAACAGGAAGAACGCCACGATCATGAAGATTTCGAGGGCGAAGGTGCAGGTCCGCGGTACGGTGCCGCCCACCGAGCCGCCGCCGGGCGTGCCGCCGCCCGGATCGAAGGACAGCTGCGAGTCGGGCGGGCTGGTGATCGCGACCCCTCCGGGCCCGGGCGGTGCGGCGGCCCGGGCGGCCAGCGCCCGGAAGTCGGGCATGGTGATGGAGATCTTCCGGTTCTTGGTGCCCTCGGGGTCGTAGAACGGTGCGAGCCGGAAGGGTTCGGTGGGCTTGCTCCAGGAGGTCCGCTCCGGGCAGTGCTCGTGGCCCGGGAGCGGGGTGCGGCGTACGAAGCAGCGCAGTTCGTAGACGGAGCGCTCGTCCAGCTTGGGGGCGCCCTGGTCGTCGTGGTCGGCGGAGGCGGTCGGCACCACCCCGAACCACAGCGACCGCTCCGGCGGGGGCGTTCCGTGCGCGCAGTCACCCGAGCGGGCGGGCAGCCGCCACATCGGCAGCTCCTGTTCCCGGTCCTCGGGGCGGCCGGGCGCGGGAGGCTCGCCGAGCCCGCGCCACTGGCCGCCCGCGGGCCCGGCCATCCAGGCCCGGGTCTCCTTCTTCAGGTCGACCTGGTCGAGCAGTTCGCGGTGCGTCTCCTCGAAGGCCGTGCGGTGGGCGAGGTCGGCCCACAGCACGTCCTGGGCCTGCGACAGGTAGGGGCCCGTGTCCGGCCCCGCCCGCCCGCCCTCCGCGAGCAGCTCCGCCGTCAGCCTGCGCGAGAGCGTACGCAGCACCTTGGGCGGCGCGTCCGTCTCCACGTGGCGCCGGCGCATCACGAACCCGACGTCGAGGCCTTCGGCGGACTGCGGGCGCGGCAGCCCGGGCCGGTCGCAGAAGAGCTCGACGACGACCGCGTAGAACCGCTCGTGGCTGGGCTGGTAGAGCTTGCGCAGCCGGGTGCGGACCAGCCGGTGGGTGGCGAACCGGGCCCGGCCCGGGCCGCGGTCGGCGAGGCCGACGGGCACCGGGAACGACCAGACGTCGTCCTCGGGGTCGAACTGCAGCGAGTCGCGCGGATCGGCCACGAGGGCCCGTACGAACTCGGCGGAGGCGTACTTCTGCAGCGCCGGGGCGTGCGCCGCGGGATCGAAGCGGTCGAAGTGGCCGCGCTCGCACGCGTACCAGGGAGCCAGCACCTTGAAGCCGTGCCCGGGGCCCGCGGCCGCGGTCACCAGATGTTCCCGGCGCCGGGGGTGTAGGCCGGGGAGATCACCACTTGCTCGGTGACCAGCGTCCCGCACTTCACCAGGCCGCTGAAGGTGGACAACGGGGCGTTCACCGCCACCATGGGCGCCTTGACGTCGACGGACACGTTCGCCTGCACCTCCACCGCGGTCGGGGTCAGCCGCACCACGCAGCCGCCGCTGTGCCGGATCGTCACCTGCTGGGCGGCGTCGTCCAGGGTCACCTCGTGGCCGGAGGCCATCGTGATCCGCACCTTGGCCGCGCCCCGGGTGTCGTCGAACTCCAGCCTGCTGTCCGCCCTCGACCGCAGGACACGCAGGTCGTTCGCGTCCTGCGGCTCGTGCGGCAGGGCGGTGCGGCCGTTCCAGGCCGCGCCGAGGACGTACGGGCGGCGCGGGTTGCCCGCCTCGAAGGCGACGACGACCTGGCTGCCCACCTCGGGCAGCACCAGCAGGCCCTGCTCGTCGTCGGCGTACGGGGAGCAGAGCGTGGCCCAGGCGCGTACGTCGCGGTCCCCGTCCGTGCCGAGCCAGGGGAAGCGGACCTCGACCCGGCCGAGCCGCTTCTCGTCCACGATGTCGGTGACGAACGCCGGGTAGACGCCGAAGTATCCGGGTGCGGAGCCGTCCACGGGCGCGGGCAGGGACATCACACCACCTCGTTCAGGCTGGGGCGTTCGGCGTCGAAGCGGGTGCGGAAGCCGTGGTCCGCGTCGAAGGTGTGCCGGATCCGGGTGACGGTGTACCCCTCCCCCTCGAAGGGGGCGCCGACCGAGCGCAGCACGAGGCGGCCGCCGACGACGAGATCGGGGCTGCCGTTGGTGGTGCCCGCGACGGTCACGAACCGGCGTCCGCGGCGCAGCATTTCGGCCCGCGCCCAGGTCCCGGCCTCCTCGGCGGTCAGGGCGGCCTCCCGCACGCGCAGGCTGGTGCCGGGTCCCAGGGCCCGGGCCAGGACCGCGGCCCCGGTGCGGCCTCCGGCCGTCTCGGCCTCGACGGTCTCGGGGCCGGCCCGTTCGTCGACGATCTCGCGCCGGTCGGCGTCGTACCCGGTGACGACGACCTCGCCGCGCTGGTGGGCGAGGTCGGCGCAGAGCCGCACCGCCATGAGCTCGCCGCCGTAGACGAGGGTCTGCGGGGTCGTGCCGCGGCTGCCGCGGGGGCGGAAGTGCAGGGTGCGGCCGGTCGCCCACAGTTCGGCCTGGACCAGCCGGGCCCGTTCCCGCAGGAAGGCCAGGTCGCTCTGGTTGAGCTGCTGGAGGACGTCGTAGCGGGGCCCGGGGACGTCCGCGTCGGCGGCGAGCCCGTGCTCACGCGCCAGCTCCTCGGCGACTCCCGCGTCGCTGGTGTCGTGGTACGTGCGCATCCGGCGGGTCATGCGCAGCCGCATCAGCGCGTCCTCGGCGTGGACGAGGACGAGCGGGGGTTCGCCGTCGCCGAGGAGGAGTTCGAGGCCGGAGACGACTCCTTCGAAGACGTACCGCTGGCGGGAGGGCGGGCCGAGGGCCACCTTGAGGGCGCTGCCGAGGCCGACCGTGGAACCGTCGAGGTGCCGCAGCCGGTCCTGGGGGCCCTTGGCTCCGGCGCCGACGGCGAGGAAGTGCCCGCGCAGCGTGCGCAGCCCTTCGACGCCTTCGGCGACCTCCAGGCGTACGCAGTCCCGTGCGAGGTCCTTCACCAGGGAGCCCCCGACTTCGAAGACGGGCGATACGGTCGCGATGGCCGCCTCAGTCATCGAAGCCCTCCGCCGCGACGCGGGCGGCGAGCCAGGCGGCCCGTTCGCAGGCCTCGCGGTGGTGTTCGGCGGCCTCCCATGTCCCGCCGGCCCGGTCCGCTCCGGCGCCGGGCGGTGCGGCGCCGCCCGCGGCCGGCACGACGTCGGTGTGCAGCTCTCCGATGTACACGCTCATGGCGGGCCTCCTCGCGGTGTCCACCTCAGGGTGGTCGGGCCCGCGTCACGGCCGCGTTGCTCGCAGTCGGCGGCGGCCCGGCCGGGCGCGGCGGCCGGCAGCCGCTCCCAGGGGGCGGCCGCCGGGTCGGGCGGCGGGATCTCCTCGCGCCGGGCCCGGTCGGCGAGGCTGCGGGCGCCTCCGGCCCGGACCTCGGCGAGGGTGGCGGGGTCGGCGCGGGCCCGCAGCGGTATGCCCAGGCCGTAGCCGAGGGAGCGCCGGTCGAGCGCCGGCGGCGGGGCGTACCCGGCCGGCCCTGCGGGCGGGGCCGGTTCCCGTAGAGGCGGGCGGGCCGGCGCGGCCGGCACCTCGAAGCTCTGCCGGGCGCGTGCGGTGGCCGCGTCCGCGGCGGCGCCGGCCACGATGTCCGCCGACGCGGCGATGCCGCCCGCCGCGCCGAGGACGAATCCGGCGAGTGCGGGATCCGCCCCCGGGCCGCCGCCGGTGCCCAGGGCGGCGGCCAGGCCCCCGACGGAGGTCGGGGCGGCGTCCCCGGCGAAGCCCGCCGAGAGGCTGATCCCGGCCGCGGCCGCGAACCCCGCCGAGACCTCCGCGCCCAGGTGGACGGCGGCTCCCGCAGCCAGGGTCAGCGGGCTGTCGAGCCCGCTCATCGCGCCGCGCCAGGCCGCCGGGTCCAGCCCGAGCCGGGACAGCAGCTGCTGGGCGGACTCCCCGTCCCGGGCCTGCACGACCTGTTGGGGCCGGCTGGTGCCGGCGGAACCGGGCGAGGCTCCGGTGCGCTGGTCGCCGGCCTCGGTGGCGGTGCGGGCGTCGCGGGTGCCGGGGCCCTCGTCGTGCGCCTGGTACGCGAAGTTCTGCTCGACGACGGTCACCCCGACCTTGGCCCGCAGCGGGGTCCCGTCGGGGGCGAAGTGGTCGAGTTCCTCGGTGACCTGCGTGACGATGCCGTTGTAGCGCAGGGTGCCCCAGACGAAGCGGACGGCGGGCGGCGGGTCGGAGGCCTTCGCGGGCGGTTCGACGAACTGCCGCACCAGGGCGGTCCAGCGCCGTACGTCCACGTACTGTCCGCCGCCGCGCTGTTCGGCGGTGTCGAACTCCAGGTCGAAGGTGAGGGTCGAGCCCTCCTGGGCGGGGTGCTGGACCTTCTGGCTCTTCGTGGTCGCCCCGCCCCGGTCCACGTTGTTGTTGCGGCTGATCCGCAGCGTGGCCGGGTTGAACTGCACGGCCAGCGGCCTGCTGCCCTCGGCCTCCTTGACCAGCGGCGGCCGGTCCTTCCCCGGCTGGGCGGTCACCGTGAGCCGCTGCAGGGTGGCGTGGACCAGGGCCGTCACGGGGTCCGCTCCAGGCGCAGGCCCTCGTGGGCGATGTGCAGTTCCTCCACGGCGATCTCCCCCGTCCTGGCGTTGAGCGTCGGTCCGGTGATCTTCAGCGGCAGTCCGCGGACGAACGTCCAGTGCGCGACCACCCGTTGGCCGGCCGGATCGAGCACCTCCACGTCCCCGTCGTAGCGGGGTACGGGGGCGCCGCCGGCGACCATCCCGTGCAGCCAGTCCCACAGGCCCGTGTCGGCGCTCCCGCCGTCGGCGGCGATGAGCATGCCGCGTTTGAGGACGAGCGGCTGGAGCCTGACCCGCCCCGCCCGGCGCACCACTTCGTCGTTGGCGCCGCCTTGCAGGTACTCGCGCACGTCGGCCTCCAGGGCCAGCCCGGCGCACTCCTGGAACCCCCCGTCGCCGAGCCGGTCGGGGGCGCCGTCCGGGGCGCCGGGACCGGCCGGACCCGGGCCGGCCGCGGCGGGGCCGGAGGTAGCGGCCTCGGACGGCGGGCGGGGGATGTCGGGCGGGGGCGCGGCGGTCCGGCCGGGCGCGGCGCTGCGGGTGAGCCGCACCCGGAACCTGAAGGCCTGTACGAGCTCGGGCACGCTCACCTCATGTCACCGCCACGGCGCCGTCGGCGTCCTGCGCGATCCGCAGGACGAGGTACTCCAGGGGCTGGGCGGGGGCCACGCCGATCTCGGCGACCACCCGTCCGAGCCCCCCGGACCAGCCGGGGTTGAGGCGCTCGTCGCACCGTACGAAGAAGGCCTCGTCCTCGGTGTCGCCCGCGAACGCGCCGCTGCGGTACAGCCCGCGCAGCAGCTGGACGACGGCCGCGCGCAGCGCGCCCCGCAGCTGCGGGGTGTGCGGTTCGAAGGCCAGCCCCTGCGCCTGCCGGTCCAGCACGAGCCGGAGCATGGTCATCAGCCGGCGCACGCTGAGCTGGCGGTGGCCGGGATCCCGGGAGAGGGTGCGGGCCGAGGCGAGCCGGTAGCCGTCGCGCTCGGCGCGGAACACGTCGACGCCGAGCAGGTGCAGCTCGTCGCAGTCGGCGTCGCCGAGCCGCTGCGCGGCGGTCACGGCTCCGGCGGCCAGGGCGTTGGCCGGGCCCCAGGGCAGTCCGAGGCTCCGCTCGCGCTCGGCGATGATCCCGGCGGCGAACCCGCAGGGCGGGACGTAAACGGCCACGCGGTCCGGGTCCTCGGGCGCGACCACCCCGAGCCAGGGGTGGTACGCGGCGGCGTACGTGCTGTCGAAGGCGGCCCGCCAGCGGGCGACGGCCCGGACCGGGAGCCCCGGCGGCACGTCGAGGAGGGCGACGAACCGCCGCTGGCGCTCCGCGAGGGCGACGAGCCGCTGCTGGCGCCGCAGGATCTCGGGCAGTTGGGCGGCGCCGTCCAGGAGCAGGGCGCGCGGCCGGGCCGGGTGCAGGGTCACGGGCGCGGGCGGCGGCGGGCAGGGCGCGAAGCGGCCGCCGACCTCCCTCGGCGGGGTCTCGGTGGCGGGTACGGACTCGCCGTACTGCCACAGCAGATCGGGTACGCAGAGCAGCGCGACCTCGGGGACCAGCGCCATCCGGTCCATCCCGGCGGCCGGCCCGGACCCGGGCTCCTCCGCGCTCTCGGCGCCGCCGACGGGCAGCAGTTCGACGGGGACCGGCCCCTGGAAGCTGTCGGCGCCGATGGCCCCGTAGCGGTCGGCGCCGGGGCGGACGGGGCGGGAGAGGGCGGAGCCGAGGTACGCGTCCGGCGGGAGCAGCGCCCCGGGCCACGGCCCGTCGGGGGCCACCAGCAGGGATTCGGCGGCCAGTACGGAGGCGGCGTACCGGGGGTGCTCGGGGCCCAGGCCCAGCTCCGCGAACCGCTCCCGGCGGGGGTACGCCGGGTCGCCGTCGGCCACGGTGACGGTGGCGGTGACGGGCTCGGCCTCGACGGTCAGCGGGCGGGAGCCGCGGCCGGTCGAGCCGCCGGCGCCGGGCGGCCGGTCCAGGACCGCGACCCGGCGGCGCGGCCCCGACGCCTCCTGCCGTTCGGCCAGTTCGAGGACGCGGAAGAAGCTCCCGGCGGCCGGCAGCCCCGGCCCCCGTACCCGCAGTACGGAACCGGCCGGCGGGGTGCGCCCCTCGGGCAGGGCCAGCTCCCGGCCGTTCGCGGCGGCCTCGAACTGCCCGGCGCCGGTGAACTCCCAGCGCACCGAGAGCCGTCCGCCCCAGCTCCCCTCGTCCCGGGCGCGCAGCCCGATCGCGCAGGGTGCCCCGCTGCCGGGGTCGGCGCCGGGCGCGTCCGCGCGGGCCAGCGTGGTGTGGTGCAGGGCGCGGGCCTGCTCGGCGGCGGGGTGCGGGGCGCGCGGCAGCGGGGCCACCCGCAGCACGTGGGCCCGTACCCCGCCCTGGGCGAAGAAGGCCCGTACCGCGTACGGCAGCAGCCCGGGCCCCTCGAAGCCGCCGAAGTACCGCTGGTAGTCGCTCCAGCGGTCGACGGCGACCGGCTCGTCGACGGGCCCGCGGGGTGCCACGCCGACGAAGCCCGCGATGTCCAGGCGCACCGGCCGGAAGGAGGGCGCCGGCCGGCGGGTGTCCCGGTAGACCCCGGGCGCCCCGAGGCGCGGTCCGGGCGGGCTCACAGCGACTGGAAGTCGATGCGTTCGGCGACGAGGTGGAGCTCCTCCATCGCGACCTCGCCGCCGCCCTTGCCCGTGAGGGTGGGGCCGACCCACTTCTTGGGCTGGGCGGCGCGCAGCACCCAGGCGCAGACCGGCCGGCGTCCCTCGTCGTGCAGGGTGACGGTGACGGTGCGGGCGTCGTACTCGCCCTCGCGGGTGGCCTTGATCCAGTTGAAGAGCCGCAGGTCGCCGATGATGCCGCGTTTGAGGGTGACGTCGTTGGTCGTATTGGTGTTGGCGATCTTGCGGACGTGGTTCTCCGGGTCGTTGCCGTTGCGGTATTCGGAGAACTTCACCTCGTTGCCGGCTCCGCTGAAGTCGGAGAACCCGCCGGCGATCTGGTCCTCGCCGCCGGTGTCGCCGAGTTTGACGAGGAAGTTGAAGGCTCCGTAGGGGTTGTTGCGCGTGGCCATGGGGGTACCTCCCGTTCTGCGGGGCGTCAGTTGCGCTGCGCGTCGGCCGTGAACTGTCCGATGCGGAACACGACGAACTCGGCGGGGTAGGTGGGTGCCACGCCGATCAGGCAGATCAGCCGCCCGTTGTCGAGGTCGTTCTGGGTCATGGTGGTGCGGTCGCAGCGGACGAAGAAGGCCTCTTCGGGCTTGGTGCCGAGCAGGGCTCCGGTCCGCCAGACGGTGATCAGGAAGTCCTCGACGGTCTGCCGTACGGAGGCCCACAGCCGCTCGTTGTTCGGCTCGAACACGGCCCACTGGGTGGACTTCTCGATGGAGTGCTCCAGGTAGATGAAGAGCCGGCGCACGTTGACGTACTTCCACTCCGGGTCCGAGCTCATCGTCCGGGCGCCCCACACCCGCCGGGCCCGGCCCTCGAAGAAGCGCAGGGCGTTGACGCCCTCCGGGTTGAGGACGGACTGCCGGTCGTAGGTGACGTTGGCGGTGAAGTCGTTGATGCCGAGGAGGACTTCGTTGGCCGGCGCCTTGTGCACCCCGCGCTCGGCGTCGCTGCGGGCGTACACGCCGGCCACGTACCCGGAGGGCGGCACGTCGATCACCGGCGGCGGTGCGCCCGGGTCGGGGCGCCGGCCCGGGTCGGTGATCCGGACCCAGGGGTAGTAGAGCGCGGCGTACGTGGTGTCGAACTGAGCGCGGAACCGGCGCACTTCGGAGATCGAGCTGTCGCGGGGCGGGTCGACGATCGCCATCCGGTAGCGCAGCCGCTCGCAGTGCCCGATGAGGAGGTCGACGGCGGTCTTCTGCTCGGCGGCGGCCAGGGTCACGGTGTCCGGGAGGGCGACGATGGCGATGTCGTCGATCTCGGCCAGCGCGCCGAGCCCGCGGGCGGGGTCGGCGAGACTGTCGGGGTTGGCCTCCTTGCCGCCCAGGTCCTGCGCCGACAGTTCCAGCCCGTCGCCGCCGCGGGTCAGGTGGGCGCCGGGCTGCCCGAGGGTGAGCAGGGCGGCGAGCCGGGCGCCGGGGGTGGGCGGGGGCGTTCCGGCCGCGGGCCTTGCGGTGTCCAGCCAGACGAGGGAGAACTCGTCGGCCGGATCGGCGGCCTGGAGGACGTTGCCCACCGAGCGCGGGTGCCGGTCGTCGAGCTCCAGCTCGTTGTACACGTCGACGCGATCGCCCAGGCGTACGGTGACGGCCAGTGTCAGGTGGAAGACGGCGGTTCCGGCCGCGACGGGCTCGAAATCCCCCTGGCCCTTCAGATAGCCGAGGACCCCGTCGGCGCGGCGGACGACGGTCCTGACGTTGGCGGGCACCGGCGGGGTGTCGTCGGAGAGGGAGGGCACGCTCCCGCCGCCGCCCAGCTGGACGAACTCCACGGCGGCGCCCGCCTGCACGCCGGTGAGCCGGGGCACTCCGTCGCCGCCGGCGACGAGGATGTTCTTGCCGCGCCGGAAGGTCACGGTGACGGCGATCCGGGCGCCCGCGGAGCCCGGCCAGCGGGCCCGCCAGTACAGCAGCGGGGTGCCCGTCGCCGGGACGGCCAGGGAGGCGAAGTTGGCGTCGACGGCGGGGGGCGCGTCCTCGGCGGCGCTCGCGGGGACGAACGGGAAGACCCGGGAGACGTACAGCCGGCGCCCGCCGTTGGCGAAGAAGGCCCGGGCGGCGAGGGCGAGCTGGCAGTCCTCCTCGCCGATCTTCAGTCCGCCGAAGGCCCGTTCGTACTCGGTGAAGCTCGTGACCAGCGCCGGTCCGGGCAGCACGGTGGGACCGCCCGGCAGCCGGTAGGGCACCGGTCCGTACTCGGTGCGCCCCGCCATGGCGAACGTGCTGGTCGGCACACCCTCGATGGACCGTGAACGGAAGCTGGTCTCCTCGACGTAGACGCCGGGGGTCAGGTACTCGGGCATGTACGGGTCTCCTCGGTCACGGGTCAGGCGGGGGCGTGCGGCAGGTCGGCGGCGTGGACCACCTGACCGACGGTGAGGGCGCGGACGGTGTCGGCGGCGGAAGTCCGGTACCCGGCCGGGCGGGCGGTGCCGCGCAGCACCGCGTTGTCGAGGTCCTGGGGGCGGGGCGGGTTGGCGCTGCGGAGGATCGGCTCGGCGACGAGGTCGGCGAAGAGGTCGGCCGGCGGATCGCCGGGGGCGCCCGCCCCGGGGTCGGGAGCGTGGGTGCGCAGGGCCACGGCGAACCGGGAGGGCGCCGGGTACGGCAGCACCCCGACCCCGTCGATCAGCAGCAGCACCTGGCCGTACTCGTCCCCGTGGGCCCAGCCGAGCGGGACGCCGCCCGGCCCGAAGGCGTCCACCCGCGGCCAGCGCACGGGGGTGGCGGCGGCGTCCGGGCGTACGACGCGCAGCCGCAGGCCGGTCGTGCCCGGCGGTACGGGGTAGGCGGGGCCGGGCAGCAGCCAGGGGATCAACAGGCGGGAGGCGGCGGGCACATGGGGGGCGGTGGGCGGCCGCTCATCGGCGCCGGAGAGTTCGGCGCGGGTCCACAGCGGTATGCGGAAGCGGCGGGGTATCCAGCGCCGGGCGGGGTCGTCGACCCGTACGGTGACGGCGGCGGGGAGGCCGCCCGCGGTGGCGTGGCGGAGGACGAACCCGGTGGCGCCGTGCCCTTCGAGCGGGCGGACCGGGTCGTCCCGGCGGCCCGGTACGGGACCGCTCTCGTAGCCCACGCGCAGCCCCGGCCCGGCGGCGGCGCGGCTGCGGGCGTCGAGGGGCCGGACGGCCAGCGCGAGCCGGTGTAGTACGTCGACCGGTCCGGCCTCCACGGCGATCGGCCGGTCCGGACCGCCGGAACCGCCGGTCCCCGGCGTCATCGGAGCGGCCCCGCCGACGACCCGGCGGCGACCACGGTGACCTCGCCCGCGGCGGGCCCGGCCGGACCGTCGATCCGGATGACCCGGGCGACGTACGGCAGGCAGAGCCGGTAGTCGGTGGTCATCGCCTGGAAGGCCTCGCTCATCGAGTCCATCGCCAGCTCGTCGGGGACGATCTGCACCGAGTCCCCGGCGAGCCAGTCCCCGCTCGGGTGCAGCAGCGGCCCGGTGAGCAGGCCCTCGCCCTCCAGGATCCGGGCGACCAGCCCCAGCCATTCGAGCTCCGCCTCCACGAACTGGTCCCAGGCGGCGATCATCAGGTGCATCCGCAGCGGCAGCCGCGGCAGCCCGTCCTGGGCGGCCATCGCCGCCAGCGCGGGCCGGGTCTCGCGGTCGATGCTCAGGCGGTAGCAGTAGACGGAGACCGCCGGATTGCGGATGACGGAGCCCGGGGTGTCCACCTTGTCGAAGTCGACGGGGCCGGCGAGGACGGCCTCCGGGCGGCGCCCCGCCGGGATCTCCTCGGCGAAGCGCCGGTTGAGCAGCGCGACGACGCTGCGCCCCACGGCGGCGAGTGCCCGGTATCCAGCCATGGGCCGATGCTGCGGCCCCTCCCGTCACCGGCGCGTTGCGCGGGTCGGCGGCGGCGATGGCCGGGCGACGAACCGGTGACACCGCCCGGCCCACACTCGGGTGCGCCTGCCCCCTCACCCAGGAGAGCCCACCATGAGCAGCACCGCGCACCACCCCCCGGCCGGCACCCGTACGGGCGGCTGCGATCCGGGCGCGATCGACGAACTCGCCTGCGTCGCCGCGGGCATCCAGCGCCGTGCCGAGGTCACCCAGCAGCATCTGCCCCAACTACGCGAATTCCAGGCGAAGTTCAACAGCGCCCGGACCGAGTACACGAAGGCCCGGCTGGCCGCGGGGACCGATCTGGACGAGGCGGCGGCGACGCTCGCCAAGGTCCGCGAGCAGATCCGCTGCCGGGTCACCCACGAGCAGCGCCACTGTCTGCACCAGGCCGTCGACAAGGTCTTCGACGAGATCCGCCGGTGCGCGGGCGGCTGGGGCTGCTGCGTGGACGACTGCGGGTGCGACTTCGACGACACGGTGGGCGGGGAGGACACGGTCGCCACGCTCTCGGCGCGCATCGCCCGGTACACGGCGGACACCCTGAAGGCCGCGGCCTGCTTCACCGACCTGGACGGGGAGCTGACGGCGCTGCCCGAGCGCGCGGCGAAGATCAAGACGGACGCGGCCCAGCTGCTGGCGGACGTCTGCGACGCGGTCCTGGGCAAGGACGTCGTACGCCTCTACGCGCGGCTGCTGGTGCTGCTCCGCCGGATCGCGGAGGCCTGGCGGGGGTTCACGGGCGTCTCGGAGTTCGTCGACTGCCTGTGCAAGGCCCTGCTGTGCGTGCTCAAGGGCTGGCAGGCGATCGCCGTACTGGAGGGCGCCCGCGCCGAACTGCTGTGCAAGGAGGAGACGCGGAAGGCGGCGTGCGAGCGCAAGCAGAAGGAGACGGTCGAGGAGGTGATGGCGGAGTACACCCGCCTGTGCCCGCCGTGCACCGCGCACCCCGACGGGGCCGAGGAGGAGGATCCGGACGAGGACCGCGCCGCCGACGCGGCCTGACCCTCCCGTACCTCCTCCCGGCCCGCGGCCCGGCCTACTCCCAGTCGTCCCAGGGCGGGTCCGTGTCCTCGAAGTCGAAGGGCGGTTCCTCCTCGGCGTGCGGGGCCGGGGGCTCCGGCGCCGCGGCCCGGGGCGGGGTCGACGGGGCCTCGGTCGACGGGGCCGGGATCGACGGGGCCGCGGTCGACGGGGCCGCGGTGGCGCCCGTCTCGGCCAGCGCCGCCAGGATCCCCTCGGCGTACTTGGCCAGCTTGGCCTCGCCGACGCCGCTGATCGTGCCGAGCTCCTCCACCGTGCCGGGCAGCCGGGTCGCGACCTCCCGCAGCGTCGCGTCGTGGAAGACCACGTACGCCGGCACGCCCTGCTCCTTCGCCGTCGCGGCCCGCCAGGCGCGCAGCGCCTCGAACACCGGCACGGCCGCCGCCGGCAGGTCGACCGGGACCCGCCCGGCCTTCCCGGAGCCCGAGCCGGAGCCGGAGGACTTGCGGGCCGCGGGGGCCGGCGCGGCCTCCTTGCGCATCGGCACGCTGCGGCGCCCGCCCAGCACCTCGCCGCTGGCGTCGGTGAGCACCAGCGTCCCGTAGTCCCCCTCGACCGCCAGCAGCCCCGAGGCCAGCAGCTGCCGCACGACCCCGCGCCATTCCGCGGTGCTCAGGTCCGTGCCGATCCCGAAGACGGACAGCGCGTCGTGGTCGAACTGGATGACCTTGGCCGTCTTCTTGCCCTGGAGGATGTCGATGATCTGGCCGGCCCCGAACTTCTGCCGCCGCTCCTTCGCCAGCCGCCACACGGTGGACATCAGCTTCTGCGCGGCGACCGTGCCGTCCCAGGACTCGGCCGGGGTCAGGCAGGTGTCGCAGTTGCCGCACGGCCCGGCGGCCGCCTGCCCGAAGTACGCCAGCAGCCGCACCCGGCGGCACTCGACCGTCTCGCACAGCGCGAGCATCGCGTCGAGGTGCGCGGCCAAGGAGCGGCGGTGCGCCTCGTCTCCCTCGGAGCCCTCGATCATCTTGCGCTGCTGCACCACGTCCTGGAGCCCGTACGCGAGCCAGGCCGTGGCCGGCTCCCCGTCACGCCCGGCGCGGCCGGTCTCCTGGTAGTAGCCCTCGACCGACTTCGGCAGGTCCAGGTGCGCCACGAACCGCACGTCCGGCTTGTCGATGCCCATGCCGAACGCGATCGTGGCCACCACCACGACCCCGTCCTCCCGCAGGAAGCGCGCCTGGTTCGCCGCGCGCGTGCGGGAGTCCATGCCCGCGTGGTACGCGACCGCGTCGATGCCGTGCTCCACCAGGAAGGCGGCCGTCTTCTCCACGGAGGCCCGCGACAGGCAGTAGACGACTCCGGCGTCCCCGTCGTGCTCGGTGCGGATCAGCTCCAGCAGCTGGCGGGTCGGGGTGTTCTTCGGCGCGATCCGGTACTGGATGTTGGGCCGGTCGAAGCTGGCCACGAAGTGCCGGGCCTCGCCCTCCGCCAGGCCCAGCCGGGCCGCGATCTCGGCGTGCGTGGCCTCGGTGGCCGTCGCCGTCAGCGCGATCCGCGGCACCTTGGGCCAGCGCTCGTGCAGCATCGACAGCGCCAGGTAGTCGGGCCGGAAGTCGTGGCCCCACTGGGCGACGCAGTGCGCCTCGTCGATCGCGAAGAGCGACACCGTGCCCCGGTCGAGCAGCCGCTGGGTGCCCTCGGTGCGCAGCCGCTCCGGCGCCAGGTACAGCAGGTCCAGCTCACCGGCGAGGAAGGCCTGCTCGACGGCCTGCCGCTCGTACGGGTCCTGGGTCGAGTTCAGGAACCCGGCCCGCACCCCGAGCGCGGTCAGGGCGTCCACCTGGTCCTGCATGAGGGCGATCAGCGGCGAGATCACCACGCCCGTACCGGCTCTGACCAGCGCCGGGATCTGATAGCAGAGCGATTTGCCGCCGCCCGTGGGCATCAGGACCAGCGCGTCGCCGCCGCCGGCCACGTGCTCGATGATCTGCTGCTGCTCGCCGCGGAAGGAGTCGTATCCGAAGACGCGGTGCAGCACCTCAAGGGCATCGGGGGTCTCGGTGGGGGCGTCGACAAGGCTCATCCCAGAAGCCTAGCGACCCCCACCGACACATCCGGACGCATCCGCCGCATCCCCCGGCCCGGGGCTACGCCAGCGCCGCCTCGAAGGCCGCGTACGCCTTCTCGTCGAAGAGGACGAAGCGGACCTCCTCCACGGGCGCCGCGGCAGCCGCCCGGGCCGTTTCCACGGCGATGCGGGCGCCGTCGTCCATCGGCCAGCCGAAGATTCCGGTGGAGATCGCCGGGAAGGCGACCGTACGGGCCCCCAGCTCGGCCGCGACCCGCAGGGACTCGCGGTAGCAGGAGGCCAGCAGCGCCGAGCGGTCCTCGTCCCGGGACCAGACCGGGCCCACGGTGTGGATCACCCAGTCGGCCGGGAGCCGGCCCGCCGTCGTGGCCACGGCCCGGCCCGTCGGCAGACCCTTCCCGTACCGGGAGGCGCGCAGTGCCCGGCAGGCGTCCAGGATCTCGGGGCCGCCGCGCCGGTGGATGGCGCCGTCCACTCCCCCGCCGCCCAGCAGCGAGGAGTTCGCCGCGTTGACGACCGCATCCGCGTGCTCGGCCGTGATGTCGCCCTGGACGAGGGTGATGCGCACCATCAGTGGGCCCTTCGCAGGTGGCGCCAGACCGCCTTGGCCGCGTTGTGCCCGGACATGCCGTGCACTCCGGGGCCGGGCGGGGTGGCGGAGGAGCAGAGGAACACGGCCGGGTGGGCCGTCGTGTACGGGAACAGGGACAGCTTGGGGCGCAGCAGCAGCTGGAGCCCGGAGGCCGCGCCGCAGGCGATGTCGCCGCCGACGTAGTTGGGGTTGCGGGCCGCCAGTTCCGGCGGGCCGGCGGTGGCGCGGGCCAGCACCAGGTCGCGGAAGCCGGGGGCGAAGCGCTCGATCTGCCGCTCGACGGCGTCGGTGAGGTCGCCGCCCCAGCCGGCGGGGACGTGCCCGTACGCCCAGAACACGTGCTTGCCCTCGGGCGCCCGGCCGGGGTCGACCAGGCTGGGCTGGGCGGTGATCAGGAAGGGGTTGCGGGGGGCCCGCCCGCCGGTGGCCAGCTGGAGGGCGGCGTCGATGTCGCGGGCGCGGGGGCCGATCTGGACGGTGCCGGCCCGGCGCGGCGCCTCGGCGGTCCAGGGCACGGGGCCGGAGAGGGCGTAGTCGATCTTGAACGCGGCGGCGCCGTACTTGTAGCCGTCGTAGGCGCGCCCCAGCCGGGCGATCCGGGCCAGCGCGGTCGGTGAGGTGTCGAAGACGTACGCGCGGGCCGGCGGCAGGTCGTCGAGGCGCTTGACCTCGAAGCCGGTGTGGACCGCGCCGCCGAGGTCGCGCAGGTACCCGGCGAGGGCGTCCGAGATCGACTGGGAGCCGCCGCGCGCCATGGGCCAGCCTCCGGCGTGCGCGGCGAGGGCGAAGACCAGGCCGACGGCGCTCGTCGCGATCCCGCCCAGCGGGGCGATGACGTGCCCGACGAGCCCGGCGAACAGCGCCCGCGCCCGCTCCTCGTGGAAACGGCTCAGCAGCCAGGTGGAGGGTGGCAGTCCCGCGAGCCCGAAGCGGGCCAGGGTCAGCGGGTCCCGGGGCAGGGCGGTCGAGGGCAGGGACATGAAGTCCCGTACCAGGGTGTCCCATTTACCGAGGAAGGGCTGCACCAGCCGCCGGTACGTGCCCGCGTCGCGCGCTCCGAGGGAGGCCGCCGTCTCGGAGACGGAGCGGGAGAGCACGGCGGCCGTGCCGTCGTCGAAGGGGTGCGCCATGGGCAGCGGGGCGTGCAGCCATTCCAGCCCGTACCGCTTCAGCGGCATGGTGGAGAACACCGGCGAGCCGATGCCGAGCGGGTGCACGGCCGAGCAGGGGTCGTGCCGGAAGCCCGGGAGGGTGAGCTCCTCGGTGCGGGCCCCGCCGCCGACCGTCTCCGCGGCTTCGAACACGGCCACCGAGAAGCCGCGCCGGGCCAGCTCGACGGCGGCCGTCAGCCCGTTGGGCCCCGCCCCCACCACGACGGCATCGAGAATCGACGGCACCTTGAGACTCCTTCGTCCGGCGGCGGCTGCGCTCCCAGGATATTCGCCCCGTCCACACGGGCTCCCGTCCGCGCCCGGCCGGGCGCGGACGGAACGGCTCAGGCGCCGCGCAGCAGCTCGCGGATCCGGACGGCGGTGGCCTCGTCGCGGCCCACGGCGAACGGCAGCTCGTTGTCCCGGTCCACCCGGAACGGGACCCCGGCGACGGTGCTCTGCGCGCCGCCCGCCTCGGCGACCAGCAGCAGTCCGGCCGCGTGGTCCCACGCCGAGGGCCAGGTGAAGGCGAGGCCGTCCATCTCCCCGCGGGCCACCTTCAGGTACTCCAGGCCCGCGGAGCCGCAGGGCCGGGCCGCGACCCCGGGCACGTCGAGCCGGGACAGGGTCGCCTTGTCCGCTTCGGAGGTGTACAGCGGGTGGGCCATGGCGACCCGCAGGTCGGCGCCCGGCTCCGGCGAACCGCTGTGGATCCGCTCGCCGTTGACGTACGCGCCCTGCCCGCGCACGGCGGTCGCCAGCTCCTCCAGCGCCGGGGCGAAGGTCCAGGAGGCGAGGATCTCGCCGCGGTGCGCCAGGGCCACCAGGGTGCAGAACGCCGGATCGCCGGCGACGAACTGCCGGGTGCCGTCCACCGGGTCGACGATCCAGACCGGCGCGTCGGCGCGCAGCGCCCCGTACACGGTCGGGTCGGCGTGGACCGCCTCCTCGCCGACGACGGCGGAGCCGGGCAGCAGGTGCGTCAGGGAGGCCGTGAGGTGCTCTTCGGCCTTGCGGTCGGCGACGGTCACCAGATCGTGCGGGCCGCTCTTCTGGTCGACCTCGTGGTCGGCGAGCTGCCGGAATCTCGGCATGATCTCGACCGCCGCCGCCTTGCGGATCGCTTCTTCCACTGCGGACAGGTCTTGGGCCAGGAACTCTTCGATCATGCCCCCATCACACCATGCCGGGCTGACAAACCCCACCGGTCGTCATGTCGGTCCGTCGTACTCCGGATGGCCCTCCGGTGAACCGGGGCGCGCCCCGTGCATGAGCGCCGTGTAGAGCAGCAGCGACGCGGTCAGGCCGACCGCCCAGCCGTAGTCCGCCAGCGGCTTCAGGAGGGGGATCAGGCCGTCCTCGGGGAAGGGGCCCTTGCCGGGGGCCGAGTGCGAGCCGCCGATGGCCAGCACCCCGCCGACCACGAAGGCCGCCAGCGCCCGTACGTTCCAGCCGCCCGTGTACCAGTACGGCCCGCCCGCCCGGTAGAGGTCGGCCAGCGACAGCCGGGTGCGCCGCACGATCCAGTAGTCCGCGATGAGGATGCCGGCGACCGTGCCGAGCAGTCCGCCGACCAGGCCGAGCCAGGTGAAGATGTACAGCTCGGGGGTGGAGGTCAGCTTCCACGGCATGATCAGGACGCCGACGACCCCCGTGATCAGGGCGCCCCTGCGGAAGTCGATCAGGCGGGGGGCCAGGTTGGACAGGTCGTACGCCGGGGAGACGACGTTGGCCGCGATGTTCACCGAGATCGTCGCGATCAGTACGGTGACCAGGGCGTAGAGCAGTCCGAAGACGCTGTCGGCCTTGGCGACGAGCTCCACCGGGTCCCAGATCGGGGTTCCGTACACCGCCTCCGAGCCGGAGGTGACGAACACCGACAGCAGCGCGAAGAGGGTCATCGTCGTCGGCAGCCCGAGGGTCTGTCCGAGGATCTGGGAGCGCTGTCCGGCGCCGAAGCGCGTGAAGTCGGGGATGTTGAGCGAGAGGGTGGCCCAGAACGCGATCATCCCCATGAGGGCGGGGAAGAAGACCGTCCAGAACTCCGCGCCCCAGCCGAGCCGGGAGGGCTGGTCGAGCAGTTCGCCGAAGCCGCCCGCCTTCGTCCCGATCCACACCAGCAGGGCCAGCGCGCCGACGATGACGAAGGGCGCGGCCCAGTTCTCGAACCGCCGCAGGGTCTCCATCCCCCGGTAGATGATGGCGAGTTCGAGGACCCAGAAGAGGGCGAAGCACAGCCACAGCGGCCACGGCTCGCCGCCGATCTCCGCGGCTCCCGCCCAGCCGCCGAAGATCTCGCCGAGCAGCACGAAGATCCCGGACCCGCCGATCCAGGTCTGGATCCCGAACCAGGCGCAGGCCACGGCCGCCCGGATCAGCGCGGCCAGATTGGCCCCGCGCACCCCGAACGAGGCCCTGGCCAGCACCGGGAACGGGATCCCGTACTTGGGTCCGGCGTGCCCGGTGAGCAGCATCGGCCCCAGCACGATGACGTTGGCCAGGGCGATGGTGAAGACGGCCTGTTTCCAGTCCATCCCCAGGGCCACCAGCCCGGAGGCGAGCAGCCAGGAGGGGATGTTGTGCGCCATGCCGACCCACAGGGCCGTGAAGTTGTACGTGGTCCAGCGCCGGTCCGCGACCGGTACGGGGAGCAGGTCGGGGTTGGTGAAGCGGCCGTCGGAGGGGACCGAGCCGGGGGCGAGCTCGACGCGGTCCCCGGTGCCGCCGATCGGGTGGTCCGTCATGTGCGCACGCCCCTTCGGGTCGATGGGGGTCTCGGTCAGGATCCGAGCGCCGGGATGACGTGCTGTCCGTAGGCGTCGATGGTGGCCTCCTGCGCGTCGTGCATGTCGTACACGGCGAACTGGTCGACGCCCAGGTCGCGCAGGGTCCGCAGCTTCTCGATGTGGGCCTCGGGCGGGCCGAGCAGGCAGAAGCGGTCGACGATCTCGTCGGGCACGAAGTCGGCGGACGGGTTCCCGGCGCGGCCGTGGTGGCTGTAGTCGTAGCCCTCGCGGGCCTTGATGTACTCGGTGAGGGCGTCCGGCACCATGCCGGAGTGCTCCCCGTAGCGGCCGACGAGGTCGGCGACGTGGTTGCCGACCATCCCGCCGAACCAGCGGCACTGGTCGCGGGCGTGTGCCAGGTCCTCGCCCACGTACGCCGGCGCCGCGACGCAGATGGTGAGCGCGTCCGGGTCGCGCCCGGCCCGTTCGGCGGCCTCCCGGACGGAGCCGACCATCCACTCGGTGAGGTAGGGGTCGGCGAGCTGGAGGATGAACCCGTCCGCCTTCTCGCCGGCCAGGGCCAGCGCCTTGGGCCCGTACGCGGCCATCCAGACGGGGAGCTTCCCGCCCCGGACCCACGGGAGCCGCAGCGGATTGCCGTCGACCTCGGCCTCCCGGCCCTCGGCGAGGTCCCGGATGACGTCGATGGCTTCCCCCAGCCGGGCCAGGGTGTTCGGTTTGCGCCCGGCGACCCGCATCGCCGAGTCCCCCCGGCCGATCCCGCACACCGTGCGGTTGCCGTACATGTCGTTGAGGGTGGCGAAGGTGGAGGCGGTGACCTCCCAGGTGCGGGTGCCCGGGTTGGTGACCATCGGCCCGATGTGCAGCTTCTGCGTGTTCGCGAGGATCTGGCTGTAGATGACGAAGGGTTCCTGCCACAGGACCGCCGAATCGAAGGTCCAGCCGTAGCGGAAGCCGTTGCGCTCGGCGCGCTTCATGAGGCTGACGACCCGGGAGGCGGGCGGGTCGGTCTGGAGGACGAGGCCGAAGTCCATCACGGCTCCTTAGAGGTACTGGCAGGTGGAGCGGGGGATGAACACCCCGTGGCCGGCCCGGCCCGTGTACTCGCGCCGGTCGATGACGAGTTCGCCGCGGGAGAGCACGGTGTCGACGCGTCCGGTGATCCGCTTGCCCTCGTACGCCGAGTAGTCCACGTTCATGTGGTGTGTCTCGGCGGAGATGACCTGCTCGGCGTGCGGATCGTAGAGGACGATGTCGGCGTCGGAGCCCGGCGCGATGGTGCCCTTCTGCGGGTAGAGGCCGAACATCCGGGCCGGGCTCGCGCAGGCGATCTCGATCCAGCGGCGGCGGCTGATGTGCCCGTCCACGACGGCCTGGTGGAGGAGGTCCATCCGGTTCTCCACCCCCGGCAGCCCGTTCGGGATCTTGGAGAAGTCTCCGCGGCCGAGCTCCTTCTGGCCGCGGAAGCAGAACGGGCAGTGGTCCGTGGAGACCACCTGGAGGTCGTTGGTCCGCAGCCCGCGCCAGAGGGCGGCCTGGTGCTCCTTGGGCCGCAGCGGGGTGGAGCAGACGTACTTGGCGCCCTGGAAATCGGGCTCTTCGAGGTTGTCGGTGGACAGGAACAGGTACTGCGGACAGGTCTCGCCGAAGACGGGCAGGCCCTTGTCCCGGGCGGCGGCGAGCTCGGCCACCGCCTCCTCCGCCGAGACGTGGACGACATAGAGCGGCGAGCCGGCGACGCGCGCGAGCTGGATGGCCCGGTGGGTGGCCTCCGCTTCGAGGAGGACCTTGCGTACCTCGCCGTGGTGGCGGGGGTCGGTCTCGCCCCGGGCCAGGGCCTGTTCGACGAGGACGTCGATCGCGATGCCGTTCTCGGCGTGCATCATGATCAGCCCGCCGTTCCCGGAGGCCCGCTGCATGGCGCGCAGGATCTGCCCGTCGTCGCTGTAGAAGACCCCGGGGTAGGCCATGAACAGCTTGAAGGAGGTGACGCCCTCCCCGATCAGGTGGTCCATCTCCTTCAGGGTCCCCTCGTTGACGTCCGAGAGGATCATGTGGAAGGCGTAGTCGATGGAGCACTTGCCGTCGGCCTTGTCGTACCACGTGTCGAGCCCCTGGCGCAGGGCCTGGCCCATGCTCTGCACGGCGAAGTCGACGATGGTGGTGGTGCCGCCCCAGGCGGCGGCCCGGGTTCCGGTCTCGAAGGTGTCCGAGGCGGCGGTCCCGCCGAAGGGCAGCTCCATGTGGGTGTGGGCGTCGACGCCGCCGGGGATGACGTACTTCCCGCTCGCGTCGATCGTGCGGTCGGCCGTCCAGGCGTCGGCGGCCGCCGAGCCGTGGGCCGCGAGGGCGGCGACGCGGCCGTCCTCGACCAGGACGTCGGCGTGGAGCTCGTCGGCGGCCGTGATGACGAGGCCGCCGCGGATGAGGGTGCGGATGGACATGTGCGGCGCCTTCCGGTCACACGATGCTGTGCAGGGCCCGTTCGAGGATCTCGGCGCCCTCTTCCGCCTCGGCGACGGTGAGGGAGAGCGGCGGCGCGATGCGCAGCACGCTGGTGTCGTGCCCGCCGCCCTTGCCGAGCAGCAGGCCGCCTTCGCGGGCGGCTTCCAGTACGGCGGCGGCCGCGGCCGGGTCGGCCTCGTCGGTGCCGGGCTTGGTCAGCTCCAGGCCGGCCATCAGGCCCCGGCCGCGGACCTCCCGTACGGCGGGCACGGTGGCGGAGATGGCGCGCAGCCGCTCCAGGAGCAGGCCGCCGACGCGGCGGGCGTTGCCCTGGAGGTCGTGCTCCAGCAGGTACGCGAGGTTGGCGACGCCGGCCGCCATCGTCACCGGGGAACCGCCGAAGGTGGAGATGGAATTGGTGTCGATGCAGTTCATGACCTCGGCGCGGGCCACGACCCCGCCGATGGACATGCCGTTGCCGATGCCCTTGGCGAAGGTGAGGATGTCCGGCGGGCCATTGCGCCCATGGGCCTGCCAGCCCCAGAAGTTGTCGCCGGTACGGCCCCAGCCGGTCTGCACCTCGTCGCTGATCCACAGGATGCCGTGCCGGTCGAGGACCTCGCGGAAGGCCCCGTACAGCCCGTCGGGCGGGGCGGTGAACCCGCCGACGCCCTGGATCGGCTCGGCGATGAGGGCGGCGACTCCGCCGCGGGCCTGGCCGAGCACGTCCTCCAGGTCGGCGACGGCGGCCGCGGTGAAGGCGGCGTCGTCCAGGTGCGCGAAGGGGCCGCGGGTGCGGACGGCGCCGTGGACGTAGTACGTCTGGAGCGGCGAGAGGCTGGTCGGGGACCAGCCGCGGTTGCCGGTGATGGAGACGGTCGAGAAGGACCGGCCGTGGTAGCTGTTGCGCATCGCCAGGATCTGGTTGGAGCGGCGGTACGCGGTCGCCAGCAGCAGGGCGGTGTCGTTGGCCTCGGTGCCGGAGGTGGTGAAGAAGACCCGCGCCTCGGGGATGCCGGACAGGGCGGCGATCCGCTCGGCCAGCTCGATCATCGGGCGGTTGAGGTACAGGGTGGAGGAGTGGATGAGCCGTCCGGCCTGTTCGGAGACGGCCTTGGTGACCTCGGGCAGGGCGTGGGCGGTCATCGTGGTGAGGATGCCGCCGAAGAAGTCGAGGTAGCGGTTGCCGTCGGCGTCCCAGACGTGGCGGCCCTCGCCGTGCGTGAGCTCGATGGGACGGTCGTAGTAGAGCGCGAGCCAGTCGGGCAGTACGGCCTGGTGGCGGCTGTGCAGGGGGATCGGGTTGGTCACGGCTGAACGAGCCCTCCGTAGGCGTCGGGGCGGCGGTCGCGGTAGAAGGCCCACTGGTCGCGGACCTGCTTGATCAGGTCGAAGTCGAGGTCGCGGACGAGGAGTTCCTCCTCCTTGCCGCTGGCGGCCTCGCCGACGAGCTGGCCGCGGGGGTCGACGAAGTAGCTGGTGCCGTAGAAGTCGTTGTCGCCGTACTCCTCTTGGCCGACGCGGTTGATCGCTGCGATGAAGTACTCGTTGGCGACGGCCGCGGCGGGCTGCTCCAGCTGCCACAGGTAGGACGACAGGCTGCGGGAGGTGGCGGACGGGTTGAAGACGAGCTGGGCTCCGGCCAGGCCCAGCGCGCGCCAGCCCTCGGGGAAGTGGCGGTCGTAGCAGATGTAGACGCCGACCCGGCCGACGGCGGTGTCGAAGACGGGCCAGCCGAGGTTGCCCGGGCGGAAGTAGTACTTCTCCCAGAAGCCCTTGACCTGGGGGATGTGGTGCTTGCGGTACTTGCCGAGGTAGCTGCCGTCGGCGTCGATGACGGCGGCGGTGTTGTAGTAGAAGCCCTCGGACTCGGCCTCGAAGACCGGTACGACGATGACCATGCCGGTCTCGCGGGCGAGCGCCTGCATGCGCTGGACGGTGGGGCCGTCGGGGACGGGTTCGGCCCAGCGGTAGTGCTCGGGTTCCTGGACCTGGCAGAAGTAGGGGGCGTTGAACACCTCCTGGAAGCCGATGATCTGCGCGCCGTCGGCGGCTGCCCGCCGGGCGTGCTCCTCGTGCTTGGCGATCATCGACTCGGTGTCTCCGGTCCAGGTGGCCTGGACGAGTGCGGCGCGGACGACTTGGGCCATGAGCTGCTCCTCGCGACGGGAACGCCGAGTTCTACGCACGTAGACGGTGTGCGTAGGGAGTAGAACGTAGGCCGCGTCACACCGCGGGGCAAGACCGCCGTGCGCGGTTGGGTGAGTCGATCAAGTAATGACAACGGATGGTCGAATCCGCTCAATGGACGGGCGGTTTCGCAACCCGCAGGGCGTGTACGAGGTCACGGTGGTGGGCGCCGGAGAGGGCTTCGGCGGCCCTGAGCAGCCGGGGGGTGAACCACTGCGGATCACGGCGGGCGAGGCGGACCGCCTCCTCGGCGGTGCGGACCTTGACGAAGGCGCCGAGCAGGGCGTCGGCCTCGCGGGTCCGGCCGGTCCCGGCCAGGGCCAGGGCGGCGTCGGCGATCTCGGCGGCGGGGCGGGCCGCGCCCTGGCGCAGCAGGGCCTCGCAGTCGGCGTGCCGGCCGGCTTCGCCGAGGGCGGCGGCCGCCGCCGCGAGCCGCTCGGGCGGGAGCGAGGCCGCCTCCCAGAGCAGCGTGGCCCAGTCCGCCCCGAGCCCGGCCCGGACCAGCTCGTCGGCGAACCCGGGCAGCCGCGCGGCGGGCCAAGCGGCGGCCTCGCACAGCAGCGCGTGGGCCTCCCCGCCCCGCCCCTGGGCCCGCAGCCCCAGCAACTGCCCGATCACCGCGGCGATCCCGCCGGGACCCGCCCCGTTCGCCATGGGCACGGCGGCCGGCCCGTCCCACCCCGGAGCGGCGGACCGGCCCTCCGGCTCCTGCGCCGGGGCCAACCGCTCCGGCTCGGGCGGGGTGAAGCGGGGGCGGCCGATCGTCGTTCCGGAGCGGGGCCGTCGGGGAGCGGGGGGCTCGGCCGCGGCGCCGGACTCGGGATCGGGCCCGGGGACGGGCTCGGCGTCGGGCGTGGCGTCGGGCCGGGCGTCGGGCCGGGCGTGGGCGAAGCGGGCGCCGCGGGGTGCGGCGGCGGCCTGGTCCGGATGGCCGGGCGGTGGGGTGAAGGGCGCGGGGGCCGGGGCCGCGGCGCCCGCGTACCGGGCCCCGCCGGCCCGCCGCGCACCGCGCAGCCACCGGCCCTCGGCCCGTCCGACGGGCGGCTCGGCCTGCTCCTGCGCCGCCTCCCGCTGCCGCGGCACCCCCGGCACCGGCCCGCCCTCCCCCACCC